>JBJONI010000434.1:0-8679 GCA_046051915.1 Pseudomonadota bacterium | reverse complement strand
CTGCTGACCGTCGACATCGATGGCCGCGCGCTCGTCTGGGACCTCGACCTCGCGTTTCGTCACCACGCTGTCGCAGGAGGCTCACGATGAGCCGCCCCCGCAAGTTGCTGTTCGTTTGCAGCGGCAACATCAACCGCTCCCCGATGGCCGCAGGGATCGCCGAAGGGCTGGCCGATCGCGTTGGCCTCAACGTCGTCGCCCGTTCCGCCGGAACCCTCGGCATCCTCGACAAGCCCGCACATCCCAACGCCGTCGCCGTCTGCCGGGAGATCGGCGTCGATCTCTCGGCGCATCGGTCGCGTGGCCTCGACGACGACATCCTGGCTTGGGCAGACAAGATCATCGTGATGGAGCTCGAGCACGCGACCCACATCCGGGCGTACTTCGAGCCCTATGCGGACAAGGTGATCCGGCTCGGCCGTTACGCCGGCGTCGAGGACATCCCAGACCCCCACAGGAGCTGGGTGTGCATCTACCGCCGCTGCCGACGGACCCTCGAAGGGGCGATCCAAAAGCTGTTGGCCGACCTCGGGTAGACCCGATGTTGCAGGTGCCGCGGTTGCGTTCGGTCGTACGCTAGGTCATCCCTTCCGGACCCACGAGGACCCCCATGAAGATCGTCGAGAGCCGCACCTACGTCGGGCCCAACCTGTACGCGAACTTCAAGGTCATCCGACTGACGCTCGACCTCGGGTCCTGCGAAGCTTGGCCTTCCGCTCGCATCCCCGGCCTCGTGGACGGCCTGCTGCAGGCCCTGCCGAGCCTCGCGGAACACGGTTGCTCGTACCGAGAGCCCGGTGGCTTTGTCCGAAGGTTGCGCGAGGACGACGGGACGTGGCTCGGCCACGTCCTCGAGCACGTCGCCCTCGAGATCCAAGCGCAGTGCGGGGCGCAAGTCACGTTCGGCAAGACGCGTGGCGCGGGCCGAGAGGGCGTGTACCACGTCGTCTTCGAATACGAGGACGCCTGGACGGGCGAGCACGCAGGCCAGCTCGCGCTGCGGTTGCTCCACCACCTGCTCCCTGAGTCGCTCCTCGACGGCGCAGAGCGCGAGTCCGACTTCGTCTTTCGGGACGAGTTGGAGGCGATGATCCGGCGGTCGCAACGACGCGCGCTCGGGCCCTCCACCTTGAGCCTTGTTCGGGCCGCGGAGTCCCGCGGCATCCCTTGGATCCGACTGAACGAGCACAGCTTGGTGCAGTTCGGCCATGGGCGTCACCAGCGCCGCATCCAAGCCACGGTGACGAGCGAAACCCGGCATATCGCGGTCGATCTCGCCTCCGACAAGGAACTCACCAACCAGATCTTGGGCGACATCGGTCTCCCCGTCCCCAAGCAGATGCAGACGTTCTCGGCCTCGGAAGCCACGAAGGCCGCCCGGCGCATCGGCTTCCCCGTCGTCGTCAAACCCCTCGACGCGAACCACGGTCGCGGCGTGAGCATCGGACTGAAATCGGAAGACGAGGTCGAGGTCGCCTTCGGCAAGGCACGCGAGCACAGCCGCTGCGTGCTCGTCGAGTCGTACCTCCCAGGTTTCGACCACCGCATCCTCGTCATCCACGGCGAGGTGATCGCGGTGGCCAAGCGCGTCCCCGGCCACGTGGTCGGCGACGGGGTGTCGACGGTCGCCGCGCTCGTCGAGGCGGTCAACGCGGATCCGCGACGTGGCGTGGGGCACGAGAAGGTGCTGACGCGCATCGAGCTCGATCACCAAGCGATGCGCCTCCTCGAAAAGGCCGGCCATGACGAGACGACGGTCCTCCCGGCGGGCGAGGTCTTCTACCTCCGCTCCACCGCGAACCTCAGCACCGGCGGCACGGCGATCGACGTCACCGACCTGTGTCATCCCGACAACCGCGAGATGGCGGTGCGCGCGACGCGCGCGATCGGGCTCGATGTGTGCGGCGTCGACTTCCTCACCCCCGACATCAGCCGTTCCTACAAGGACGTCGGGGGCGGCATCTGTGAGGTCAACGCCGCGCCCGGATTCCGCATGCACGTGGCGCCGAGCGAAGGCACGCCGCGGGACGCCGCGGGAGCGGTCCTCGACATGCTGTTCCCGCCGGGATCTCCGAGTCGGATCCCGATCGCAGCGATCACCGGCACCAACGGCAAGACCACCACCACGCGCATGCTCGCGCACATCCACAAGATGGCGGGGGGGACCGTCGGCATGACGACGACCGACGGCATCTACATCGACGGTCGTCGTACGGTCGAAGGGGACATGACGGGGCCAACGTCGGCGCGCATGGTCCTGCGCGACCCGACCGTCAGCGTCGCGGTGCTGGAGACCGCACGTGGCGGCCTCCTCCGGGCCGGCATGGGCTACGCCTGGCCCGACGTCGCGTGCTGCCTCAACGTCGCAGCCGACCACCTCGGTCTCGGCGGCATCGACACGCTGGATCAGCTCGCCGAGGTCAAATCGATCCCGATTCAGGTGGCCCGGGGCTGCGTCGTGCTGAACGCCGACGACCCGCGCTGCCTCGGCATGGCGTCCAACACCGTCGCGAAGGCGATCTGCTACGTGACGATGAACCCCAACCACGCGTTGGTCCGGGAACACATCCGCGCCGGCGGGCGCGCGGTGGCGCTCGAAGCCGGCGTGAACGGGCAAATGATCACGCTGTACGAGCGCGGCCATCACCTCCCGCTGTTGTGGACGCACCTGATCCCGGCGACCCTCGAAGGACGCGCGATGCACAACGTGCAGAACGCCATGTTCGCCGCCGCCATGGCCCACGCGATGGGCGTCAAGATTGACGACATTCGCACGGGCTTGCGGACCTTCGACGCCTCGTTCTTCCAAACGCCGGGACGGATGAACATCTTCGACGAGCTCGGATTTAAGGTGATCCTCGACTATGGCCACAACCCTGCCGCCATCGACGCGCTGTGCAACTTCGTCGACCAGCTCGCGCTGACGT
Organism: Pseudomonadota bacterium; assembly: GCA_046051915.1. Lineage (GTDB taxonomy): Bacteria > Myxococcota_A > UBA796 > UBA796 > JBEIFN01. The sequence goes on along the minus strand of JBJONI010000434.1, from coordinate 5,752 downwards.
TGAAGCCTGGCGCGAAGAAGCGCGTGGTCCTCGCCTGCCCGGGTGACCGGCGCGATGAGGATATCGCCGCGATCGCGCAACGTGCCGCGCGGTCGTTCGACGCGTTCGTCTGCAAGCGCGACGACAACCCGCGCGGGCGCGGCCACGACGAGGTCCCGCAACGCATGCGCGCCGATCTGCGGAGCGCGGGCGTCGACGACGCGGCGATCGAGGTCATCCCCCTTGAGCCGGACGCCGTCCAAGCCGCCCTCGATGCGAGCCAGCCCGGAGACTTGCTGCTGGTGTTCGGCGACCAGATCGCCCGGACGTGGAAGCAGATCATCTACTTCGGTGGTCGCCGCGCCGAACCCGTCCTTGCGCCTGTGCGCGCCGACGAGCCGGTCGAGGATGCCCCGTCGACCTTGCTCGCCGGCGTTTCGCGTGACGAACGCGGCGTGTTCCTCGTCGCTGACGAAGGCGGGGACTGAACCAAGATGCGCACCGACGGCAGCCGCCGCATCACAGGGCCGCATCCCTGGCTCGCCACGCACGGCGCCGCGATCGAGGTCGAGGGCGCCACCGCAGACGCGGTGGAAGCGTGGTGTGGGGCGTTGGGTCGGTGGTCGGCGACCTTACCGTGGCTCGGGCGCCCCTTCGTGCGACGCGCCGACGGGCACACGACCCTCGCGATCGAGGCCCCGATCGACCAACTCGACACGGCGGCCTGCCTGCTCGATCACGTCGTGCTGGGCGACCCCGTGGCCGACACGGTGCGCACCACGGCGGCGGCGGAGACCTCGCCGCGGCTGTGCGCCGCGTGGCGGGCTGCGCAGGGTCCGGTGTTTCTTGACGACGAAGGGTTCACCGTCGGCGTGGGGTGGGGTGCACGCACCTGGCCCCTCGACGCCCTGCCTGAGCCCGACGAGGTCCGAGCCGCCGTGCAGCCTGGGGCGCCGTTCGTCTTCATCACGGGCACGAACGGAAAGACCACCACCGCGCGCCTGCTCGCCGATATCGCCAAGGCGGCAGGTCACACCGTTGGCCTCACGTCGTCGGACGCCATCGTGATCGGCGACGATCCCCCCGATCGCGGCGATTGGACCGGACCGGGTGCGGCCCGGCGCGTGATGCGCGATCCCCGCGTCACCCTCGCGGTCCTTGAGACAGCGCGCGGGGGCCTGATGCGTCGCGGGCTCGTGGCGGTCGGCGCGGCCGCCGCGCTCGTCACCAACGTGAGCGCGGACCACCTCGGCGAGTGGGGCCTGACGTCTCTCGACGACCTCGCGGACGCCAAGCTCGCGATCGGACGCGGCCTCGCGCCGGGCGCCCCGCTGTGGGTCCCCGGCGGCGACGCGCGCATCGTCGGGCGCGCATCCGCCCGCGACGCCCGCCACTACGACCGCCACGGACCGCTCGCATCTGTGCGCGACGGCTGGTTTCACTACCTCGGTGCGCCCCTGATCCGGCTCGCGGACGCCCCGTTGCTCCTTGGGGGGGCTGCGGCCTTCCATGTCGACAACGCGCTGGCCGCGCTCACCCTCGCCGGCACCCTCGGCATCTCGTCCGAAGCCGTGCGATGCAGTCTCCTTCGCTTTGGCACGCCCGAAGCACCGAACCAAGGCCGTACCGAGCGGTACCTTTGGCGTGACCGCACCGTGATTGTCGACTTCGCGCACAACCCCGACGGGCTCGCCGGCCTGTTGGCGATCGCACGCAGCCTCGGCCGAACCGTCCACCTGCTCCTCGGCCAGGCGGGCGACCGGACCGACGCGGAGATCCTCGCCCTCGCCGCGGTGGCCCGAGACGCCGCGCTGCACCGCATCCAACTCAAGCGGCTGCCCGAGCACGCGCGGACGCGACCGGTCGACGAGACCGTCGCGCTCCTCAAGTCCGCCCTCGAAGGGACCAGCGCGACCGTCGCCGATCCGGTCGGCGAAGATGAGGCCACGAGCGCTTGGGCAGCGCTGACGGCGAGCGCACCCGGCGACGTCATCGTCCTCGCGCTTCATGAGCAGCGTGACGCGATCGTGGCCGCCCTCCAAGAACAGCCTGCGCCTTCCTGACCGACCCGCGCCCACGGCGCCTCAGAACAGGAAGGTCCCCGCGAACAACGCCCCAACGCCGACGCTCGCCGCCCCCGCCACGCGAGCGACCTCGACCGCGCGCTGCGCGAGCCACGGCGCGTCAAAGTCATCGTCGCCACGGACCGCATCGGCCGCCTCGCGCATCGCAGCGGGTCGCTCGAACGCGCCCTCGGCCTCACGGTTGGCGTCGCCGACGGGCTGCGCGTCCCGCCACGAGGAGGGTCCACGCGAGCGCGGCGAGCGGACCTGAGAACGCGCGACATCCGCGTCCCAGGCGTCCCAGCCGTCCTCATGCGCGAGACCCATCGACCCTCCTTGCATCCCCTATCGGCACCGCCCCACGGGGCTGAAGCCAAAAAACGGATTCAACGATCCGCGTCGACCGCGGCAACGGTCAGACGCAGCGTCGCCCCTCCGGGATCGCCCGAAACGCGAAGGAATTGCAGCCCATGTCGGTTGGGCACGCCGAACGCAGCGGACGGCTCGAAAGGTCCAAGCTCCCATCCCACGACCGCCAGATCGTCGAAGCGGACGCGGCCGGGAGCTTCCGTCGGCGGATCCATGTGCAGGAACAAGCGAACGGCGCGTGCGTTCTCGGCCTCGGGATCGAGGACGTCAAAGCGCTCTGCGGGCAGGTGGACGTAGCGGACAAACGGCGTCCAGCCGAACGTACCGCCGGGTCCGTCGAGGAGCGTCTCCCGCCCGAACACAGCGTCACCGTAGCTCGACTCCCAGCTCGCCTCGACGTCCCAAGCGCCCGCGCCATCGCCGGAGACCCAGCCAAACACCGCCACGTCCTTGTTCGGTTCACCTTCGGCATCCCCGGGGACCCGCACGCGGTACCGGAAGGCTGCGGCGGCGCGCGCCTCGTCGATGGCGTCGCGGTACAGCGCGAGCGCGCCGACACCGCGGTAGGCGTCCTCGACGGTGACCAGCCCGGAGAGGCCGAGGTCCCAGAACGCGCACTCCAACTGGGCGTCGTCGGTGTCTTCGTCCTCGAAGTCCCCCTCCCACATCCGGTCGCGGCCCAGCCACACCTCGGCGACGTCGCCCTCGACGCCGACGACGCTCTCACCGGGGCTCAACAGCGCCCGCAAGTCCGCGTGGCCGAAGCCGTCGGGCCCGATCACGACGTCGACCTGCCGGGTCAACGTGCGGACCTCGGTGCGTTCCTCGGGGAGGATCCGCAGGTCGTTCGCGTCTCCGACGACCGAGAGCCCACCGCCCGTCCGCTCCCCCGCTTCAAGCCGCAGGCGCGTGGCACGTTCGCCGGCCAACGCCAGCGGCCGGTAGTCCTCGATCACGATCGGCCAAGCCGTCGCGGCGTGCCAGCCCACCGCGTCGGCGTCGAGCTGGAGCGTAAAGCTGTGCATCGTCTCCAAGCGATCCTGGTCGAACATGAAGTTGCCCAACGACCATGCGACGAAGCGGTCCTCGACGAGTTCAAAACCTTGGACGGTGTGCGGGTGGTGACCGATCACGAACGCCGCGCCCGCGTCGATCATCGCCTCGGCGTGGCTGCGGGTGCCATCTGTCGGCGCGCGCGTGTATTCGAACCCCATGTGCACCATGGCAAACGGCACCCGCCCGGCGTCCCGCTCGCCCTCGACGGTCCGAGCCAGGCGTGTGCGGTCGGTGAGATCCGCCGCCCCGCCCTTGCCCTCCTCCGCGACGTACGACGGCGGCTGCGAGGGACGGCCGACGATGGACGTCGCCGCCACCATCGTCCACGGCGTGCCTTGGGCGTCGAAGCGCAGGGGCACCCATGCCGCGTCCGGAGATGCGCCCAGCCCTGCGAAACGCAGCCCCGCCGCCGTCAGGAAGCGCAGCGTGTCGGCGACCCCCTGCTCCAAGTAGTCATAGACGTGGTTGTTCCCCAGCCCCACGATCCCGATGCCCAAGGCCTCGAACGCGATCAAGCTCGCGGGTAGCGTGAAGTAGACGAAGTCCTTCGTTCGGTGCGGCGTGGTGGGTGCATCGGTGACGACGGATTCGAAGTTCGGAATCGCGACGTCAGCCACGGCGAACAAGGGGGCGATCTCCGCGATCAGGGCAAGGGCGTCCTCCTCGAGGTGGTCCACGCGCAGCACGGCGTCGGGGTTGTTGGCCGGCACCTGATCGATCGGCGTGGCGTCTTCAGGATCGAGGTAGCGTCGGCCGAGGGCGACGTCGCCGGTAAACAGGAAACGCGTCTCCCCTTCGTCGACGCGACGCAACGGCGGCAGCGGCGCGTCGACGGACGCGACGTCGGCCGCCTGGCTCAGGGACACCGCGCCAAAGCCATCCCGAAACCCGGGCGCCGTGACGACGACGGTGGCGGCACGCCGCGCCAGACCGTCGATCTGGAACCGACCCTCGGCGTCGGTCGACACCTCGCGACCTTGGACCGCGACCCGCGCGCCCGCGACGCCACGGCCGTCCTCGTCGACGACCCGACCCTGCCAGGCGATCGGCGTGTTGGCCCAAGCCGCCCGAGCGTCGAGGTCGGACCGCCACACCGAGCCGGGCCCCGTCTCGCCCGCGCAGCCCGCCAGGGCGACCGCCCCCATGCCCCAAGCCCATCGCGCGAACGTCCGCATGTACACCCTCAAGGCATCCATAACCCGCAACCACACGTCGGCGTGGATGGGCCGCAAACGCAGCGTCAACCGGTTACACCCCCGCATGGACGTCGATACCGTTCTTCGATCGATCGAAGCCCCGCTCCCTGTGGTCGCCCGCCGCGCGGGTCGCGACGTGCTCCGCCTTTTGGCGCGCGAGATCGCCGCGATGTCGGAGGAGTCACCGCTCGCCACCCGATGGGCCGAGCACCTCGTGGGGCTCACCGAGGAGCGCCGAGCCCTCCGACGGGCAGCCTCCTCGGACGCCGCCTTGCTCCGGACGGCTGTCCTCGCCGGGGATCCCGAGCGCGCGATCCAGACGCTGCTGCCCCGCTGGCCCTCTCGCACGGGCGGGCGCGCGAGACCGACGCAGCGATCGGCTTGGTTCGACCGGACCGCGCTCGACGACCGCCTCGTCGACGCACGACATCGCGCCGACCAGCGCTGGGAGTTCCTCGCGGTCGTCGTCGCGGCGAATGGCTACGGTGGCGTCCCCGACGCGTTCCGCACCTCCCTCAACCACGCGTGCATCGAGTTCGCCGCCGACCGTTCTTCCGCATGGACGGTGCGGGTCGCGGCCCTGCGCCTGCTCGCCGTGGGGGAGCCGACCGCGGATCCGAATGCAGCGCCCTCCGCAGGCGTCGAGCTCCTCCTCGACCTGCTCCGAGACGGCGGTGAAGACCCTTGGGTGATCTCGGCCGCCGCCGAAACCCTCGCGGCCCTGCGACCCGCTGCGGACGCCATCCGCACCCTGCGCCGCGCGTTCGCGATCGAAGAGGCGAACCGAGGACCGGATCATGCGCTCGCACGCGCCCGGCTGCTGGCACAGCTCGCCCGACTGTCGGCTTGGGACGCCGTGACCGACGCGCTCTCCGACCCGAGTGAGCACGTGCGCATCAGCGCCGCGCGCTGGCTCGCCACGTCCCCTCGCCGAGAGGACGCCCTGTCGCTGGCCGGACTCCTCGCACGCAGCGACGAGCCGTACTGGCGTGCCGCCGCGGCCGGCGCGGTCGCTTGGCTGGATCGCATGGTCGAAGGTGACGTACGCGACGTAGGCCCGCTCACGCTCGGCCTGTCGGCGGAGCCCCA
>JBJONI010000433.1:0-3452 GCA_046051915.1 Pseudomonadota bacterium | reverse complement strand
GCTCGCGAGCTGGGAGTCCTTGGGGGACTGCCTGATCGACGCGGGCTGCACGTGGGATGCCGAGGGCGCCGACGCTTGCATCGACAGCGTCCGGCAAGCCGACTGCGGCGACGTGACGTCGGGTGCAGCGGGGTCGGCGTGCCTCGACGCGTACGCATGCGACGCGCTCGACCTCGTCCAGGCTGCCGGCTGCTTCGCCGGCTTCTGAGATGGACCGCCACACCCGCCTGCACCGTGCGTTGACCGGCCAACCGGTGGACCGGACGCCGATCTGGTTCATGCGGCAGGCCGGGCGCTACCTGCCGGAGTACCGCGCCGTTCGGGAACGAGCGTCGTTCCTCGATTTGTGCGGCAACCCCGAGCTCGCGCTGGAGGTCACGCTGCAGCCCGTCGATCGGTTCGGCCTCGACGCGGCGATCGCGTTCTCCGACATCTTGATCGTGCTGCAGGCCGTCGGGTTCCCCGTCACGTTCGAAGAGAAGCGCGGGCCCGTCTTGCCTGCGCCGTTTCGGGACGTTGCCGACCTTCGGCGCCTTCGCGACGCCACCGGTTCGCCCTACCTCCAGACCTTGCCCGCGACGATTCGCGCGTTCCGTCAGGCCCGCCCCGACACGCCCATCCTTGGCTTCGCAGGCGCACCGTGGACCCTCCTGTGCTACCTCGTCGAGGGTCAAGGCAGCCGCGAGTGGACGCGCGCGAAGACGCTGCTGTGGGAACAGCCCGCCGTCGCGCAGCAGCTGCTCGACCACCTCGCGGACGCGGTGGGCGACCTGCTCCAAGCCCAGATCGATGCCGGCGCCGCCGGTGTGCAGATCTTCGACACCTGGGCTGGGACGCTCTCTCCCGAAGACTGGCGGCGGTGGGCCCTCCCGGCGATGCGTCGGGCCCTCTCCCGGGTGCGCGGCGCGCCGCGCATCGCCTACCTCAAAGACAGCGCTCCCTTCCTCGACGCGTTGCCCGAGACGGGCGCGGAGTGCATCGCGCTCGACTGGCGGGTCGACATCGCGCAGGCACGGGCGCGGCTCCCTGGCCACAGCGTGCAGGGCAACCTCGACCCAGCGTTCCTCTTTGCGCCGCCCGACGCCATTCGTCGCCGCGTGTCGGCCATCCTCGACGCGGCGGGCCCCGTCGGCCATGTGTTCAATCTCGGTCACGGCATCCAACCCACGACGCCGATCGCCGGCGTCGAGGCCATGGTGGAAACGGTGCTGAACCGACCGGTTGGGTGAGACGATGACCGCAGGCGTGTTGTTCGTGAACTTCGGCGGGCCGACGCAGCGCGACGAGCTCGAACCCTTCCTTCGCAACCTGCTCGCCGATGTCCTCCCCGGACCGCGGTGGCTCAAGCAGGCCGCTGCACACCGCCTCGCGCCGATCCGCGCCCGCAAGGTGGCCGAGAAGTACGAGGGCATCGGCTGGTCTCCGGTGACGGCCGACTCACGGGCGCAGGCCGCGGCCGCGGTCGCGCGGTTGGGCGAACGCGCCCCGATGTGGGAGGTCGGCATGATGTTCACGCCCCCCTCCGTGTCCTCGGGTCTCGCGCGGCTCGTCGACCGAGGCTGCGACCGCGTCGCCGTGGTCGGGCTGTTCCCGCACTGGAGCTTTGCGACGTCCGGCGCGGCCACCAACTTCGTCGCCGAGGCGGCCGCCAACCTCGGCAAGAGGGCGCCCAAGCTGTCGTACGCGCCGGCGTTCTTCGAGCATCCGGCGTACATCGACGCGGTGGCCACGACGGTGCGCGACGCGGTCCGTCGCCTCGATGGCGCCGGGCCGGTGACGTTGTTGTTCTCCGCCCACGGGGTCCCAACATCGTTCCTGGGGCGAGGTGACCCCTACGCCGATCACGTCCAAGCGACGGTTCGCGCGGTGGTACGGTCGCTGGCTTGGCGTGACCCCGTGCGGTTGGCCTGGCAGTCGCGGCTAGGCCCTGTCCGCTGGCTTGGCCCGAACGTTGCGGACGACATTCTCACGATCGCCCGTGAGGGGGCTTCGCGGCTGGTGATCGTGCCAGTGAGCTTCGTGGGTGAGCACATCGAGACCCCCGACGAGCTCGACCGCGAGGTCGTCCCCGAAGCGCGCGCCGCTGGCATTCGGAACGTCGCGCGGGCCGCCGCCGTTGGCATGCAGCCGGGGTTCCTCGACGCCCTGGCAGAGGTCACGGCAGGCGCCCTCAGCGCGTTCGGAAAGGCCCACTGCGTGCGCTGCCTGCTGCCCAAACCCGGCAAGCACCACGCAGCGACCTGCCTCGATTGCGGCTTTCAACCCACCGAAGGGCTCCGCGCCGCCGCATACCAGGACGCGACCGTAGACTGATCGGCTTCGCCCGATGCGGCGGCGGCGCCTCCACGACCGTCGCGCGTCAGGGCGAGGACGGACCGGTCGGCGGCCGGGCGCCATGAGGCGGTCACGCGCACCTCGCCACATGCGGATGCGAACGCCGCGCAGCGCGCGGGCGGCAAGCTCACGAAGGCCACGCCGTGGGGCGCGAGACAGCGCTGAATCGCGGCCCCAAATGCCTCCAACGTCCCCGCACCGACGACGCGAGCGGCGCGTCGCAGCGCATCCGCCGGAACGGGTCCCTCCGTCGGCAGGAAATAGGGCGGGTTCGCGGTGATCACGTCGTACGGCCCGTCGGACCACGTCGCGGCGTCCGCGCACACGAGGCGAACACCAGAGGGCGCGGTCGCGTCGGCGAGGCTGGCGTCCCAATACGGGCGCCACGCGGGCTCCGCATCGATGCCATCGGCTTGGACGCCGTGAGAGGCAAGGATCCAAGCGATCACGCCGCAGCCTGTCCCCAGATCGAGCGCACGTCGTGGACGCTCGCCGATCGCAAGGCCGGCGAGCCAGTACGCCTCCGCGCCATAGCGAAAGCCACGCGTTGGCTGCGCGAGACGAAGGCCTGGGCGCGGGGTCTCCCACGAGAGCGCGGTCGCTGGTTTCATGGGTCCTCGGGGAACAACGCCCGCCAGTACAACACCTTGACCCCCATCGTCCCCTCGACGTAGCCCTCGATCAGCACAGGCCGTCCGACGAACGGCAGCAGCTCCCCCGCCGCCTGTCGGTCGAGCGCGACCGTGACGCCGTTGCCGGCGTCCTCGAGGAGCAGGCGTGGGCCGTCGGCGATCAACACCCCCGCCCAGGCGGAGATCCCGTGCAGGCCTTCGACAAGCGTCCAGCGCGACACGTCGATGGCGCGCTTGGTGCCTCGGCCCTCGACCTCCACCAGGTGACCGTCGAGGTAGCGCAGGCCCTCGGCGCTCGCGTGAGAGGCGCGCCACTGCAGCCGTGCTCGATCCCCCTGGCTCGTCTCCAACCAAGGTTGTCCGTCGACCTGCACCACGCGCCCCACCGCGCGTGCCGTCACCGCACACCCAACCTGCGCTGCAAGAACGACGAGCACCGTGGCGAGACGTCCGATGGTTGCCAAGGACAAACCCAACTCCTCCCCG
>JBJONI010000432.1:0-6405 GCA_046051915.1 Pseudomonadota bacterium | reverse complement strand
TGACGTTCGTCCAGATTCAGCAGCCGTTCTCGTTGGGTGGTGAGGGGTGGGCTGCACGGAGGGAGGCAACCGCCACCCTCGAAGGCGCCGAGGCTTGGGCGCGACGGGTCGACGTGGTCGTGGCCGCCAACGCGCGGCTTGCTTGGCTGGAGTGCGCGTCCGCTGCGCACCGAAGGGCGCTGGCCGCAGAAGCGCTCACGTTGGCTTCCACCTTCCGGGTGGCCGTGGAGGCCCGCGCGACGGTGGGCGAGCTCTCCGATCTCGACGTCGCGCTGGCCAGGTCGCGCGAGGCTCTGGCGGTGGCCGAAGCGGCGGGCGCGCATCAGGCCTACACCGAGGCGTTGGTGCACCTCAGCACCTTTCATCCGGACGCCCCGACAGAGGGCGTTGAGGGCGACCCGTTGGCGGCGGTGCCGGCCGCAACCCAGACGACCGCGGTGCGCGCCGACGTGGTCGCGGCAGAGGCGAGGCTCCGGCAAGCCCAAGCCGGGCTCGCCCGCGCGCGCGCCGCAGCGGCACCGGAGATGGCCATCGGCCTGCAGTTTCAGTCCGACGGCGGAGCGGTCGACCTCGGCCCCATGTTCACTCTTGGGTTGCCGCTGTGGCAACGGAACCAGGCCGCGATCGCCTCAGCGGTGCGCGACGTGGACGTTGCGGAGGCTGAGCTGTCCCTGGTGCGGTCGCAGGCCGCCTCGGAGGGCGCGCTGCGCACCGCCGCCGCCAGGGAGACGGACGCGGCCCGCGCCCGCGTCGATGGCAGCGACGACGCCATCCTCGCGGGGATGAAGGCCATCGAGGCGGCCGTCCTGCAAGGCGAACTGGACGTCCGGGACGCGGTCCTCCTCCAGCGGGAGCTGCTGGATGGGCGGTTCGCGGCGCTGGACGCCGAACGCACCGCGGCCACTGCGGCGCTGGCTGCGATGGTGGCTCACGATGATCAGGCACTGCTCACGACGGAAGGGGGGACCCGATGACCACACGCATGTTCCATTTTTGGTTCGCTTTCGTCTTCGTGCCGGCTTGTTCCGGCTCGACGGCGGAAGTCGAACATCACGACGAGGTCGCGGTCGAGCCCGAGGAGCACGAGCAGCATGGCGCCGACGAGGTCACCCTCGTCGGCGTCGCCCTGGAGAACGCACGGCTCCGCGTGGAGGGCCTGGCGCCACAGCCCCTTCGTTCGGAGATCATCGTACCGGCGCGAATTGCGCTTGATCCGCTCCGCGAGGCGGGCGTCGCGGCGGTCACCGGCGGCACGCTGGAGCGCGTCCGCGTCCGCCCTGGCGACAAGGTGTCCGTGGGTGCGACGTTGGGGACGGTGCTCTCGCCCGACCTTGGCACGGCGATCGGCGCGCACCTCGGTGCCACGGGGCGGCGCGACGCGGCGGCTGCACGTCGGCAACGGTTGGGCGCGCTCGCGACCGACGGGTTCTCCACGGCGGCGGAGGTGGCGCAGGCGGATGCGGATTTGACCGTCGCGGCGGCCGACGCCGAAGCCGCGGAGGAGCGCCTGCGCGTCTTTGGGGTGACGCCGGAGAAGGTCCGCCCCCGCGACGGCGAGCACTTCTCATCGCGGTTCGCGATCACGAGCCCGATCGCCGGCGAGGTGCTCAGCGTAGAAGCCCGATTGGGCGCCGCGGTCATCGCAGGGGAGTCACTGTTCCACATCGCGGATCTGGACGAAGTGTGGCTCGTCCTTGAGGTGTACGAGCGCGACATCGCGCAAGTCGCGGTCGGAGCGCCCGTCTCCTTCACGACCACTGCCTACGGTGACGAGGTGTTCACGGGACAGGTCGATCAGATCGGAGGGTGGCTTGACCCGACCAGTCGCACCGTCGAGGTGAGGGTCGTGGTGTCCAACCCGGCGCACCGGCTCAAGCCCAACATGTTCGCCAAGGCACGCTTTGCCGTCTCAGACCCGGGCTCGGAGGCCGGGATCGCGGTCGCTGCTGACGTCGTACAACAGGTCGAGGGGCGCGCGAGCGTGTTCCTGGAGGAGACCCCAGGGACCTACGTGGTGCGCGCCGTCGCGGTGGAGCCCATGGCTGATGGACGCCTTCGCGTCGTCTCAGGGATCGCGTCCGGCGATCGTGTCGTGGTGGAAGGGGCGTTCACGCTGAAGAGCGAGCTCGCGAAGAGCGAACTGGGAGAGGGCCATGCGCACTGACCCTGCCAGCCATGCGTTGTCGCCCGAGCAGGAAGACGCGGCGCTCCTCCGAGGGACCGGCGCAGGTGCGCTCGACCGACTCGTGGCGTGGTCGTTGACGAACCGATTGCTGGTGCTTGTCCTGGTCGCGTTGGTCGTCGTCCTCGGCGCGCGATCCGCGATGAGCCTGCCTATCGACGCCGTGCCAGACGTCACGAACGTTCAGGTGCAGATCCTCACCGACGCGCCCGGCTTGGGCCCGCTGGAGATCGAACGCTTCGTGACCTACCCCGTCGAAGGTGCGATGTCGGGTCTCCCGGAGGTCGAGGAGATTCGCTCGCTCTCTCGGTTCGGCTTGTCTGTCGTCACCGTAGTGTTTCATGAAGGCACCGACATCTACTGGGCCCGTCAGATCGTCGGCGAACGGCTGGCGGACGCGCGCGACGCAATACCAGCGGGGTTCGGTGTGCCAGAGCTCGCCCCTGTCTCCTCAGGGCTCGGCGAGATCTTCCAGTTCGAGGTCCGCGGCGACGGCCTGCCGCCCGAAGATCGCGCGATGCTGTTGCGCGACGTGCTGGAGGCCCAGATCGCACCGCGCCTCCGAACCGTGCCCGGGGTGGTCGAGATCAACACCTTCGGCGGGGAGCTGCGCACATGGCAGGTCCAGGTGACACCTGAGCATATGGCGAGCCTCGGCGTCTCGCTGAATGACCTGTTCGTGGCGCTGGAGGACAACAACGTCAACGTCGGCGGCGGCTACCTCGTCAAGGGCCGGGAGCAGACCCTCGTGCGGGGCGTCGCGCTGTACGAAGACCTGGACGACCTCCGCGCCGTTGTTGTCCGGACCACCGCGGAGGGCAACCCCATCACCGTCGACATGCTCGGCACCGTCACCTTCGCTCCGATGATTCGGCAGGGAGCGGTCACCCGGGATGGGCGCGGAGAGGTGGTCACCGGCATCGGCATGATGCTCCTGGGCGCCAACTCTCGCGTGGTGTCCTCCGCGCTCCAGGAGGCCGTGGAAGGCATCGCGCCCACGCTTCCGGATGGCGTCACGATCGAGGTGTTCTACGATCGGACGGAGCTGGTCGAACGCACCATCGGCACCGTCGCCCAGAACCTCTTCGAGGGTGGTGTGCTCGTCATCGCGGTGCTGCTGCTGACGCTGGGCAACCTGCGGGGCGGCCTGATCGTGGCGTCGGCCATCCCCTTGTCGATGCTGGTGGCGTTCACCGGGATGAACATCGCAGGGCTCTCCGGCAACCTGATGAGCCTTGGCGCCATCGACTTTGGCCTCATCGTCGACGGCTCGGTGGTGATGATCGAGAACATCCTCCGGGTGGTGGGCGAGCGGCGCAAGAAGGGGTTGGTCGTGAATGACGCCGTGATCCTCGGCGCAGCGCGGGAGGTCGCGTCCCCGATCGCGTTCGCGGTTGGGATCATCATCCTCGTCTACCTTCCGATCCTCGGACTGACTGGGATCGAAGGCAAGATGTTCCGTCCGATGGCGGCGACCGTCGTCTTCGCGCTGATCGGCTCGCTGGCGTTCGCGATGGTGCTGATGCCGGTGCTGGCAGCCGTGTTCTTGGCTCGCGCGGACGAGCACGAGACGTGGCTGCTGCGTGCCGCGCACGCCGTGTACCGGCCCGTCCTCGGTTTCGCGATGACCCGGCGATGGCTGGTGACCTCGCTGGCCATGCTGGGGTTCGTCGGATCGGTGGGCGTGGCGGCGACGCTCGGCGCGGAGTTCGTCCCGAAGTTGGATGAAGGAGCCGTGGCGATCCAGATCATCCGCCCTCCGTCGGTGTCGCTGGAGGAGTCGGTGGTTCAAGCAGGCGCGGTCGAGCGCTCGCTATGGGACCGCTTCCCCGACGAGATCCGCACCGTGGTGAGCAAGACCGGCCGAGCAGAGATCGCGACCGACCCGATGGGGGTCGACTTCAGCGACCTGATCGTCATGCTGCAGCCGCCGGATGCGTGGACCGCCGCCCACGACAAGCAGGACCTGGTTCGCCAGATGGAAGAGGCGCTTCGAGCCGACGTCCCGGGTGTGAACTTCGCGTTCAGTCAGCCCATCGAGCTGCGCACCAACGAGCTGATCGAGGGCGTTCGGTCCGATGTCGCGTTGATCCTGTACGGCGAAGACCTGGGCGTGCTCAAGAGCACCGGGGACGCCCTCGCCGCGGTCCTGACGCGGGTGCCTGGGGCCGCCGACGTCAAGGCGGAGCAGGTGGCAGGCCTCCCAATGCTCCGGGTCGATGTGGACCGCGACGCGGTGGCCCGGCTGGGGCTCAGCGCGGCCGACGTCATGCAGGCGGTGGAGGCCCTCGGTGGACGCACGGCGACAGAGGTCGTCAAAGGCCGACAGCGCTTCGCCGTCCAGGTCCGGTTTGCGCCGGAGGTGCGCCTGGACGAGGCGCGGGTGCGCTCCATCCTGGTCGGGAGGTCAGGAGGCGGGGCGGTGCCGCTCGACCAGGTCGCGACGGTGTCCATCGAAGAAGGGCCGCTCCAGATCAGCCACGAGCAGGGCCAGCGCCGGCTGACGATCGAGGCCAACGTACGCGGAGTCGACGTGGCGACGTTCGTCACCGACGCCCAGGCCGCGATCGCCGCAGCGGACGTGGTGCCCAAGGGATACCTGATCGACTGGGGCGGCCAGTTCGAGAACCTCGCCGAAGCCTCTGCGCGCCTCGCGGTGCTCGTGCCGCTCGTACTGATCTTGATCTTCGTGCTGCTCCAGGCCAACTTCCGATCGGTGCGAACCACGCTGCTGGTGTATGCGAACGTCCCGTTAGCGGTCACCGGAGGCGTGCTCGCGTTGGCGATCCGCGGTCTGCCCTTCTCCATCTCCGCGGCGGTGGGGTTCATCGCGCTGTTCGGCATCGCGGTCATGAACGGCGTCGTCCTGGTCAGCCAGATCCGCAAGCTGCAGAGCGAGGGGTCGGACGCCGAGACAGCGGCGCGCGAGGGTGCGGAGCTTCGACTGCGGCCCGTGCTGATGACGGCGCTCGTTGCCGGCCTCGGGTTCATTCCCATGGCGTTCGGTCACGGAGCCGGTGCCGAGGTCCAGCGGCCCCTGGCGACCGTCGTCATCGGCGGTCTGCTGACGAGCACCTTGTTGACCCTTGTCGTGCTGCCCAGCTTGTACGCTTGGTGGTTGCGCGACGACGATCTCCCCATTCCAACAGGACGTGACTCATGAACAACCCCACAAGCGTCACCGTACTTCTCGCCGGGATGGCGGCCGGCTGCACACCACAAGGCGCGTACATCGAAACGGTGGCTGGCATCGGAGGCGTGCTCACCGCAGGCTCCGACGGTTTGCCCGCGCGTGAGACCGGCTTGTACATGCCCACCGCGGTCACGTTCAGTCCAGAGGGGCGATTGGTCATCGACGACTTCAACAACTTCCGAATCCGCGAGCTCCAACCCGATGACACCCTGAAAACGATCGTGGGAATCGGCGCCCATGGCGTCGCGGAGGGTCCGGCGGCGGCGACTCCGCTGGAGAACCCCATCGACCTCGCGTGGACTCCCGACGGCGACCTCGTCATCGCGGAGCTTCACACCGGCCGCATCCTGCAGGTGGACGGCGGTGAAATTCGCGTACTGGCTGGTGGCGTCGGGTACGGCCTCGGCCACGCCGGGGACGGCGGACCGGGAACCGCAGGCTTGCTGGGGCAAGTGCGAGGGGTCGCCACCGACTCAGACGGAACGGTCTACATTTCCGACACAGACAACCACTGCATTCGTATCGTTTCTCCAGACGGTACGCTGACCCATCTGGCGGGCGGCGCCGAGCCCGCATCGGGATACGTCGACGGCGAGGCGTTGGACGCGAGGTTCTTCCTCCCCGAACGGGTTCGCCGGTTGGGGCGATCGCTGTGGGTCGCGGACACCCAGAACAACGCAATTCGAAAGATCAACCTTGACGATGGTTCGGTCCAGACCGTCGCCGGGACGGGAGTGGCCGGCTTCGACGGGGATGGCGGCCCCGCCACCGACGCGCTCCTCGCTCAACCTACAAGTATGCTCCCCGAAGCAGACGGAGGTCTCTGGATCGCCGACTCCCAGAACCATCGGCTGCGCTACGTCGACCCCGGTGGGACCATCCGAACGGTCGCTGGGACGGGCGTGGATGAGTTCTCGGGTGACGAGGGACCACCTGCCGAGGCGTCCTTCTCGTTCCCAGCCGATGTCGCGCGCGGCCCCGACGGAGACCTCTACATCGCGGACCTCCTGAACGGCGCGGTGCGGCGAAT
>JBJONI010000431.1:0-3315 GCA_046051915.1 Pseudomonadota bacterium | reverse complement strand
CGTATCGTCTTGCATGCGCCTGCGGGCCAACAGGCGTGGGCCGCGTCGCTCGCACGGGAAGGGGAGCTGGCGCTCGACGCGATCGGGAGGGCCACCGGGCTTGACCTCGGTGGCGACATCGCGGTGTTCGTCGTGGCGGACGAGGTCGAGTTCGTGCGACGGCAGCCGGGCACCCCACCGAGGTGGGCCGATGCGACGGCGTGGCCCGCACAGGGGTGGGTGTTCCTCCGCGCCCCGTCGCTTCGCGGCCCCGATGCGGCGCCGTTGTCTCAGGTGTTCGCGCACGAGCTCGTCCATGTCGTGGTGGGACGTGCGTTTGCCCCCATGCCGGCCCCTCGTTGGTTGCAGGAGGGGCTGGCACAGTCGCTCTCGGGCGAGCGGGACTTGGCGCCTCGCCCGACGCAAGCCTCTGCGCCCTCGCTCGCCGCCGTCACGGCCCATTTCGAGGGCGACCCCCACGCGGCCGATGCTGCGTACGTGGCCTCGGCGGACTTGGTGCGCTGGCTGGAGCGACGCCTCGGACCGCCAGGGTTCGGCGCTGTGCTGCGCGCCGTCGCGGACGGCCGGAGCCTGTCTGGGGCGCTCCTCGATGCCACAGGGGAGGGGATGCCCGCGCTGGAGGCGGCTTGGCGTTCGAGCCTGCCTCTCGGCGCATGGTGGTCGCACGTTCAGCTCGACACCGCCGCTTGGACGGTGGCGGCGGCGTTGGTGGCGGCGCGGGCGTGGACCGCCCGGCAAGGACGACCGACGTCGTACCGGCGCTACGCGGAGGAGGAGCGCGCGCTCGCAGCGCTGGCCGTCGCGGTGCTCGCCGCCCGGGGACGCGCCTCGGCCGTGTGATGGGCCATCGCCCGTCGTGGCGTTAGCGGGGTGAGGTCGGAGGGGCGGTGCGCGAGGGGCTCAACGGTCGTCGCATGGTCGGCTGGGTCGTGCTCGCGCTGCTGCTCCGCGCGCTGCCGATGCTTTGGTGGGGCTGGGCGACCGAGGACTGCACCCGCGACGAGTGCATTTTCCGCATCGCTGCGCGGCCGCTGCTCGCGGGGGAGCCGATGGGTCTCGCCCCGCGCGGCTGGCTGCCTGCGCCCGGCTACCCCTACCTCCTCGCTGCGTGCGAGGCGGTGTTTGGCTCGATGGAGGCCGTGAAGTGGCTGCAGTGGGCCGGGACGGTGCCGCTGTTGTTCGCGGTGCGGGCGCTCGCGATCCGACAAGGAGGTCCCCGCGTCGCCGAGCTCGCGGTGGCGCTGGTCGCGCTGCACCCCACGCTGACATTCTTCGTGGGGACGCTGTGGACCGAGTCCCTGTACACCCTGTTGCTGGTGTTGTGCGTCCTGTTTTGGGTGCGTCTCGTGGAGCGGCCGACGGACGGACGTGCCGTCGTGGCAGGTGCGACGTTGGGGGTGACCGTGCTGTTTCGCGGCATGGCCACGTGGTGGCTGCCGATGGGGTTGGCGGGAGCGGCGTGGATTTGGGGGACTGGATCGTCGACGGCGGGCCGCGCGGCGCCGGCGCGGATTGCGCGCCGCTTGGCGCCCTACGCCCTCTCAACGGCCTTGGTGGTGGCACCTTGGTCGCTGTCCGCGAGCGCCCGCTACGGGGGGTGGGTGGTCAGCGACGCAACGCTCGGCCACGTCGCAGCGATGGGCAACGACACGCCACCCCCGTTTACGTTCGACTACGGCATCGGGTTGCTGACCGGTGAGCAATTCGCGGCGACCGAGGCCCAGGGACGGTCGACGTGCCCGGTTCGCCAAGGGCCGTTGGCGTACGACGCCTGCGAACGTGCGCGCGCGGTGCGGTGGGCCTCGACGCATCCGGGGGCGTTCCTCGCCCGTGTTCCGGTTCGATGGGCGCAGATGCTCAACCCGCACAGCTTTCTGACGCGCCACGTGCTCTGGGGCTTTTGGCCCGGACTCCCATGGGCGGCCCGAATGGCCGTGGTGGCCTTGCAGGCTGGCTGGACCGTGATGCTCGTGGTCGGAGGGGCCTTGGGGCTTGGGCTACGTCCGCTCGGCCTCGGGGCGCGGGCGGCGGTCGGAATGATCACGTACTACGCCGTGGTCATCGGCTGTCTGTACGGGATCTCGCGTTTTCGCTTGCCGTTGGAGCCGCTGCTCGCGATCGCGTGCGCGGACGCGATCGTGCACCACAAGGCGTTGCTCGCGACGGCACGAGCCACGCCTCGACGTGGTGTGGCGGTGGGCCTGGTGACGGTCGGGCTGTTGGCCTTGATGGGTGCCTACCTCTCGTCGGGTTTTCCCGGCTGGTTGCGCTGAAGCTGCGCCGGGGGTGCCGTCGGCGTGGGGTGGGGCTATGGGCCGGGCGTGGGTGGAGGCGGAGATGACGACCCGACCGTCGATCGCTTGGCTCGTGCTCGGACTGATGGCGTGCGACCCTATGGCGGGGTCTGCGCCTGGTTTGCCGCCGCTCAGCCCACCCGCCGGTCGCCAGGGGCCCGCTACGCGGAGCGCGGGCGAGGGCGCGTCGACGCCTCCGATCGGGGCCGAACTCGCCGCCGGAGCCGGCCTCGACGGTGCGGTCGCGGGGGGCGACGCGGCTGCCGGAGACGTCGCGGGTGGTGTCGGGTCGGCTTCGCCGACAGCGGTAGGGTCGGCTTCGGCGACAACGGCCGGGTCCCTCCCGACGCCCACGGTCGGGTCTTCTTCGCCGACCACGGTCGGGTCTTCTTCGCCGACCACGGTTGGGTCCCTCCCGACGCCCGCGGCCGGGTCCGCTTCGCCGACCGCGGCTGGCGGTGGGATGCCCACCGACCCTCTCGCTGCGGCCTTGGCGGCGCGCTCGGGCGCGGGGACGTCGACCGCCGTGACGCCAACGTCCGGGAGCGCCGCGACAGGGACGTCGGGCGCTTCGGCGGCGTCTGGGGCGTCTTTGGGTAGCGGCGCATCGGGCGAGCCCCGCGTTCGCTGGACCCCCGGCGAGACGGCGGGCCGCTGGTCCGTTCGCCTCTTGCGCATCCTCCCGGACGTCGCCCCGCCGCGCGCCTTGCTCGGTCTCCCCTCGGGCCGGGAAATTGTCGTCTCGCCCGGAACGATGATCCCGGAGCATGATCTCGTCGTGATGGCGATCGGCGCCCACGCGATCCAAGTGGATCGCATCGTTGCCGACGGCGATCGGACCCGCATCGAGACCGAGATCCTTCACCCCTTGCACGACGCCCCGCATTGACAATGCCTTGACGCCGATCCGTCCGCCGCGATCCGATGCGGATCCCGTGGAGGTCGTCATGGCAGAACGCGTCCGGCTGCATGTCCCGGTCCAGACGTCGAACCGCGAACCCGCCACGCTGGCGTCGAGCCA
>JBJONI010000430.1:0-3658 GCA_046051915.1 Pseudomonadota bacterium | reverse complement strand
TGCTCCGTAGGGTCCGTGGTAGCATGGGAAGGAAGGGGGCGAGATGCGCCGAGGACCCATCGTGTTGGTTGCCGTCCTGTTGACGGGGTGTGTCCCGCCGCCCGATGCCCCGGAGGATCTCGACGCCTTGTCGCGCTTCCTGTACCGGGAGCAGGCATGGCCAAGTCCTTCCGTTCCGGCAGACGGGCTCGAAAACCTGCGCCTTGCGCTCGCGGCGGTGCCCGATCTGCAGGGGAGCGTGTTGGACCGGTCGTGGTCTCTGTCGGATTTGACGGAGGACGATGTGGCGGACCTGCCCGCGCGCCCCGACCGAGACCCCGCGCTCGCGGCGGGGGTTGCGGTCGCCTTCCGCAGCACGCGCCCGATCGAGGAGCATGCGCGCGCGCAGACGGAATCCGATCAACGTCCGTTCGAGGCGACGGCGCCGGACCATTACGACCGCAGTTTCCCCGGGACGGCGGATCCTTCGTGCTTCATCGACGGCTCCTGCGAGGTCCTGCAGACCTTCAACGACGCCACCCGCGAGAACCTGTTGATGACGATCACCTTCGAGCTCCGGAAGGATTTTCGGTGGTTGACCCTTGCAGATGGCCGACGCGGGTTCCTCGCGCGCTCCTGGTACGAACAGAGTTGGTCGGGAGACCGAGAGAACGTGACGGTGTGGCAGTCCTATTCCGTGGATGCTTGGATCCAGGCGGATGATCCCGCAGAAACATTGCGGTTCCAGACCCTTTGGTCGGAGACGGACCTCGGTGTGCCCGTCAGCGATGAAGCTGTGGTCGCGACCGTCCGTGGCGGCATCGACGACTTTTTCGAGCAGTTCGATGAAGCCGCCGAGGCGCTCTACCAGCCGTAACGAGGGACGCTTGGGTCAACGGTCAACGACCAAGCGTCGATGCCGCCCTCGAGGTTGAACACCGCGCGGAGGCCCTTGTCCAGCGCGTGGGCGGCGGCGTGCAAGGAACGCACCCCGTGGTGGCAGAGGAACACGGTGGGCAGCGTGGGATCGAGGCGATCGAAGTCGACAAGCTCCGCGCCGATCGCACCCTCGATCGCGGCGCGTGCCCGCTCCTCGGGTGGACGAACGTCGATGAGACAGTGGGGCCGCCCTTGGGCACGCCACGCTGCGTAGGCGTGTGGTGGGAGGGGTTGCACCTTGGCCGGCTCGTTGGGATTGTCGACGACGAGCGCGCCCCCCTCGGCCGACGTCACCCAGTCGAGCCGGAGGCCGTCGGCTCGCTGCGCGCTCGTCGGGTCGAGCACCAGGGTCACGCCCTCGCTGCTCACCGTCACGTCGAACGCGCCCACCTCTTCGACCGCCTCAAACCGGTGGGCGAAGTCGGGGTCGATGCGCAAGCGCAGCCGCGGCGGGACATCCCCGAGCGCGGCGACGATGCGGGCGGCGGCCGATGGCGTGAGGGTCACTTGGACCGCCGCAGGGGGGGCGTTGAGCCCGAGCACCTCGGCCAATTCGCCGCGCCGATGGAGCTCCTCCAGGATGTCGGCGCCGCCGATCAACGACCCGTCGACCCACACCTGCGGGAACGTCGGCCAATCGGCGTAGGCTTTCATGCCCTCGCGCAACGCGCCGTCGGCGAGCACGTCGTGGTCAACAAAGCGGACGCCGAGGTCGTCGAGTTGCTGAACCACGCGGGAGGAGAACCCGCAGCGCGGCTGGCTCCGCGTTCCCTTGATGAACACGATGACCTTGGCGTCTCGAACGAGCCGGTCGATCCGTTGCCGCAACGCGTCGTCCAACATGTCGCCTCCGCAACGCTACGCTAATGGTTTCGCAGGGTGCTGTGGAGGGGAGACGTGACGAGGCCGCAGACGCAGCCGAGACTGACGGCGTCGCCGTTGCCCCTGCGCGCCTATCTGCCGGGGTGCGGGAGGCCCACGCCGTATCCCCGCGACCTCTCGCCGTGCGTGGACGCCGACTGGGGGCGCGATGATGCCTACTTGGAGGGGCTGGATCTGCTCGTCGCTGGCTATCCTTGGGAGGCGCATGAACGACTGGAGGCTGTGTGGCGAGCGTGGCCGGACGGTCCCTTACGCCGGCATGCCCAAGCGTTGATCCATGCCGCGGCGTGCGACGTTCACCTTCGGTTGGCGCGTCCTCGCCCTGCGGCGGGGCAGGCGGCCAAGGCGGCTGCACTGTGGAACGCTGACGTCGCGCGCGGGCCGGCATGGTTCGGACTCTGTGACCGAAATGCGTGGCTGGCGGCGGTGGAGTCGGTGGCGCAGGGCGCGAGCTTCGTCGTCTGGCCGTCCGTTCCAGCGCCGATGCGCGTCGTCGGCGGGGCGGCGTTCCGTGCGGGGCGGTTGCTCGCGATGCGTCGCGCGCCGCATCGAGCGGACGGCGGTTTTTGGGAGTTTCCTGGGGGCAAGGTCGAGGCCGGGGAGGCTGAGCCGGCGGCGTTGTCGCGGGAGCTCGCGGAGGAGTTGGGTTGGGAGGCGCGCCCGCGCGGACCCGTCTCCGCGACGGGTGTCGATCGGGCGCACGGCGGCATGCGGCTCTCGCTGTGGCACCTCAAGGCGCCCGAGGCGACGCCGGCGCTGCGAGATCACGACGCCGTATGCTGGCTCGCCCGTGACGAGGTGCAGGCGCTCGCTTGGGTGCCGGCGGACATCCCGCTTGCTCAACGCGTGGTCGGTGCTTGGGACGCGCTCGCGGCGACGTAGCGGCTCCCCGCCAGCGCGCTGACCGCGGGCAGCAGCACGAACGCCAGCGGGATCAACGTCATGAGGGTGCCGCCGAGTACGAAGCCCGCCGTCAGCGCGGGATCGCGCGTCAGCCACCTCCAGCGTCCGCCCCAAGGGACCTGGAGCGCGGCCAACGCCGGGTCGGTCGCCTGTCGGACGACGAACAAGCCGCCCACGCCCGCGACCGCCACGGCGGTGAGCGGAGGACCGACCGCGGGGAGGAGGGCAACGCCGTACGCCGCGATCATCAGCGCGAGCGCGGTGGCGACATCGAGCGCGACGCAGAGCAGCCCGTACGCGACGTCCCAGACGAGGCGCCACCCCGATGCCGGAACGATCTCCTGTGCGGGGGCGCGGAGCCTCAGTTCATCGAGTGCCAGGCTCTCCAACCAAGGGAGCATCGCGACCTGGGCGACGGCAAAGCCGATGAGCCCTCCCACGAGCGCGGCGACGGTCCCGGCGAGGAGTCCGAGGGTCACCGACAGCACGTCGAGCACGCGTCCTTGCGAAAGCCAAGAGGCCAACATCTCACCCGCCCAAGCCGTGGCGAACGGCCCCGCCCACCAAGCGCACACGGCCGATGTGCCGAGGGTCACGGCGGTGGCTGCAAGGATCGGGCGTTTGAGGGCCGTGCGGTACGGCCCGACCTGTGCGATGTCCGACAACGCGCGCCACCAGAGCATCAGCCCGTGCAGTCCTTGGCGCATCGTGCCTCCGTCTGGCGCGGTTAACCTCGGGGTGCGGAGGTCGGATGGCAGACGTGAACCGGGGCGGGCCTGTGGTCGCGCGGCTGCTGCAAGCGACGTGGCGTTCCGAGAACCGGGCGCGCTTCGCGTCGCGGCTCGGACCGTGTGTCATCGAAGTGGTCGACATGTCGCCCTGGGGCCTGTGGGAACCAACATCGAGGACAATCCGACTCTCTGCGCGCCTGCTCGGGCTCGGCGATTGGCTGGCC
>JBJONI010000429.1:0-4638 GCA_046051915.1 Pseudomonadota bacterium | reverse complement strand
GCAATCCGTCGAGCCGGGCATCACGAGCGGCCCGACCGCTGCGTCCGGGAAGGCGAGCCGCAGTTGCCGCACGATCGCGGCGTAGACGCGGTCCTCGGTCGGCGAGACCGCGGCGGGGGCCGCCGAGAGCACGACGATCTCGACCTCGGGGATCGGGGCGACCACCGCGCGCAACGCCTCCGCCATCGCATCCACCGACGTGCCGGGGAGCAGGCGGACGTCGAGCTGGGCCCAGACCTCGGACGGCACCACGTTGGGGGCTTCGGCGCCGCCAAACCCCGTGACGTGCACCGTATCGGCAAGGATCGCGGCGGTGAGCGGCTCGGCGCGCAGGGCGGGGACGGCGAGCACGCGCGTGGCGCCCGGCGAGCGCAGCACCGCGCCGGTCAGGCCGCCGGCGTGGCGCCCGACGTCGGCGAGCAGCTCGGTGAGCTGGGGTTGAACACGCACCTCGGGGCGGAACCGTTGCAGGCGCGCGAGCGCGTCCATCAGGCGCGCGGGCGCGTCATCCGGGCGCGGGGTCGATCCATGGCCGGGCGGGCCGTGCGCCACCAGACGGGCCCACAGGTGCCCCTTCTCCGTGGTCGAGACGCCGAACGTCGTCAGGTCGTCGACCACCGCACCCCGCACGCCCATGCCGCCCTCGTTGAGGACGTGGGCGCACCCCAGCGTCGACCACCGCTCCGCGAGCCGACGCGCCCCCGCGTTTTCGCCTTCTTCGTCGCTCACGGCGAGCAGCACGACGTCGCGGCGCCGCGGGACGTCGGCCGCCGCCAGCTCACGGAACGCCGAAAGTTCGAGGATGCCGATCCCCTTCATGTCGAGCACGCCGCGTCCGTGCAGCCAGCCGGCCTCGTCGATCTCCGCCGCGAACGGCGCGTGCTGCCACCGGTCGGCCTCGGCCGGGACCACGTCGACGTGGCTCAGCAAGCACAACGGACCCTCGCCGGGCGAAGGTGGGCTGACGTTCGCCGGCAGACGGGCCACGAGGTTCGCCATGCCAGGTGCGAAGCGGTCGACCTCGGCCTCGATGCCGTCCTCGGCGAGCCACGCCGCGAGCTGTTCGACCGCGCGAACCTGCCCGTCCCCTTCGGCCGGCGTCAGGCTCGGGATCTCGAGGTAGGCGCGCAGGCGTTGCAGCGCCAAGTCCGCGTCGGCGGCGTCCAACCGGGGGCGCAGGGCTTCTACCGCCGCCACCGGGGAGGGCGGCGGCAGGTGCAGGGGGGCGCAGGCGGCGAGCAGCAACGGGAGCAGCATGCCGCCGCCTGTATCCGACCGCGCGCTGGGGCGCGGCAGGGTCAGCCGATCTTGGCGCTGTACGCCGCGGCGTCCATCAACCCGTCGAGGCCCGACGCGTCGGAGACCTTGATGCGCACGAGCCAGGCGCCGTACGCGTCGGCGTTGATCTGCCCTTCGTCGCCGTCGAGGTCGGCGTTGACCTCGATGATCTCGCCGCCGACCGGCGTGTAGACCTCGGCGACGGCCTTGACCGACTCGACCTCACAGACGGCCGCGCCGGCCGCGTAGGTGCTGCCAATCGCGGGAAGCTCGATGTGGACGAGCTCGCCGAGCTGGTCCTGGGCGAAGTCGGTGATGCCGAGCGTGACGACGTCGCCGTCGACGGCGATCCACTCGTCGTGGGCGGTGTAGCGCAGGTTGGCGGGGACGGTCATCGGAGGCTCCACGTTGGGGGTCAGGACTTCTTCTTGGATTGCGGGGCGTAGAACGCGCCCTGGACGACGGTGCCGGTCGCGAGGCGGCCGCGGACGTCGATGCTGAGCTCGGTGCCGACGGCGGCGAGCGCCTTGGGCACGTAGGCGAGCGCGACGCCCTGTTCGAGCATCGGCGACATCGTCCCGGACGTGACGTGCCCCACGGGCACGCCGTCGGCCAGCACCGCCATGCCCTCGCGCACGATCTTCCGGTCGGCGATGCGAAGGCCGACGAGCGCGTGGGTGTCGGTCTCCTTGCGGGCGCGGATCGCGTCCGACCCGCAGAAGCCCCCCGCCTTGTCGAGCTTGGTGACCCACATCATGCGGGCCATCACGGGGCTGGTGTCGTCGGTGAGCTCGTGGCCGTACAGCGCGTTGCGGACCTCGAGGCGCAGCGTGTCGCGGGCGCCGAGCCCGATCGGCATCGCGCCAAACGGGGCACCGGCGGTGAGCAGCGCCGTCCACAAGGCGGGCGCGTCGGCGGCCGGGACGAAGATCTCGAACCCGTCCTCGCCGGTGTAGCCGGTGCGGGCGAGGATGCAGCCCGCGATGCCGGCGACGGCGGTGGTGACGTGCTTGCGGGCACCCATCGAGGCGAGGTCGACCTGAACCAGCGGCTGCACGGTGGCCTCGGCGTCGGGGCCCTGCACGGCGATCTGGGCCCAAGCGTCGCCCTCGTCGGTGACCGTGACGCCGTCGGCGCAATCGGCCGGGACGTGCGACGTCATCCAAGCGAAGTCCTTCTCGCGGTTCGCCGCGTTGACGCACACGAGGATGTCGTCGTCGGCCATGCGGTAGAGGAACACGTCGTCGACCACCCCACCGGCCTCGTTGCACATCAGCGCGTAGCGCGCTTCCCCGATCGGCAGGTCGGCGACGTGGTTCGACACGAGCCACTCGAGCGTCGCCACCGCCTTCGGTCCGCGGAACCGAACCTCGCCCATGTGGCTGACGTCGAACAGACCGACGTGCGCCCGCACCTGGCGATGCTCGGCGGTGAGGCCGACGTACTGGACCGGCATCTCGAACCCGGCGAACGGGACGAAGCGGGCGCCAGCAGCGGCGTGCAGATCGTAGAGGGGCGTGCGGCGCATGGAGTCTCCCGGCCCGGGCTTATCGCCGAATGCGGGGCGGGAGGCAAGGGGTGGGGTGGCCGCTGGCGGGAACATGCGCGGGCAGCCAGCACGCGCGTGGGCGGTGCGCGCCTGAGCCAGCGTGGCCGCGACCCGATCGCGCAGGGGAAGGCAAATCTGACCCCAACGACAGCGGCGCTTGTTGTAGACTCCGGGGACCTCGTCCGCCCGACGCCGCCGGAGCCACCCGCCCATGTCCAAGCTCACGCTGCCCGATCTCGAGCGCCACCTGTGGGGCGCTGCCGACTTGCTCCGCGGCTCGATCGACTCGGGGGATTTCAAGCACTACATCTTCGGGCTGCTGTTCTACAAGCGGCTGTGCGACGTGTGGACCGAGGAGTACGACGAGCGGCTGGCCGAGTACGACGACGCCGCGCTCGCCGCCGATCCCGAGGAGCACCGCTTCCACATCCCCGCGGGCTGCTTCTGGGCCGACGTCCGCAAGCGCTCCGTCGACCTCGGCACGTCGCTCAACCTCGCCTTCCGCGCGATTGAGGACGCCAACCCGCGGCTCAAGGGCGTGTTTCAGGACGTCGACTTCGCCAACAAGGAGCGGTTCCCCGACCGCCTGCTCGACGCGCTGCTCCAGCACTTCGACAAGCACCGGATGCGCAAGGTCGACGTCGACTCGCGCATCCTGGGCGACGCCTACGAGTACCTGATCGCCAAGTTCGCGGACGACGCGGGCAAGAAGGGCGGCGAGTTCTACACGCCCAAGCAGGTCGTGCGGCTGATGGTCGAGCTGCTGCGCCCCGAGGAGGGCATGACCGTGTACGACCCCACCGCGGGCTCGGGCGGCATGTTGCTCGAGGCCGTGCACCACATGGAGCGCGCGGGCAAGAACGCCAAGGCGCTGACGCTGTACGGGCAGGAGAAGAACCTCAACACCTGGGCCATCTGCAAGATGTCCCTGTTCCTGCACGACATCGACGACGCGTTCATCGAGCGCGGCGACACGCTGCTCGACCCGCGGCACCTCTCGGGCGACAACGTCCTGCGCCGCTTCGATCTGGTGATCGCGAACCCGCCGTTCTCGCTGTCGCCGTGGGGCCACGAGGTGTGGAGCAAGGGCGACCCCTTCGGCCGCGACACCTACGGCTGCCCGCCGAAGTCCTACGGCGACCTCGCCTTCGTGCAGCACATGGTCTCGTCGCTCACGGCCACGGGCCGCATGGCCGTGGTCGTGCCGCACGGGGTCCTGTTCCGCGGCGGCGAGGAGGGGAAGGTCCGCAAGGGGCTGCTGGAGGACGACCTGCTGGAAGCGGTGGCCGGGCTTGGCCAGAACTTGTTCTACGGTACCGGCATCCCCGCGGCGGTGCTCGTTATCAACCGCGCCAAGCCTCCCGCGCGCAAGGGCAAGGTGCTCATCGTCAACGGCGAAAAGGAGTTCGAGCCGGGAAAGAATCAGAACAGGTTGACCGACGCCAACGTGGCACGGATGGCTGGAGCGGTTGCCCGATTCGCGGATGAAGACCTATTCGCCAAGGTGGTGACGCTGGCGGAGATCCGCGGCAACGACCACAACCTCAACATCACCCGCTACGTCCAGACCGAGTCCCCGCCCGACGCCATCGACGTGAAGGCCGAGGTGACAAAGCTCACGGAGCTGGTGGCGAAGCGCGATGCCGCCGAGGCGACGATGATGGGGTTCCTGCGGGAGCTTGGCTATGAGGGCTGAAATCCCAGATGGGTGGTCATGGGTACCTTTCGGTACGGTCTACCGACAGGTGAAACGGCCTTTGGGTGACGGAGACCTTCCGGTCCTCTCAGTCACGATCGACGGCATTCGCCGC
>JBJONI010000428.1:0-8690 GCA_046051915.1 Pseudomonadota bacterium | reverse complement strand
GATCCGGGCGCATGCACGCGTCATCCAGTGCCTCGACCGGGTCGCGAGCGACCCCAGGCGTCATTCGACGCCGATGTTCCGAGCGACGAAGTCGATATGAAACTGGGTCAGCATGGAGGGGTTGAAGCCCGTCGACGCATCCCGGCAGCCGACCTCGACATCGAAGGCACCCGTGATCGTCGAGGCGTCCGACGCGGTGATCTCCAGCAACCCCTCGGGTGCATCGACGCACCGGGTCTCGGCACCGTCGCGCAGTTGGACGTACGAGAACGACAGCGCGGCCGCATCTTCGGGGACGGCGTCGAACGTGTACGTCCCCACACCGAGCCGGTCGATGCCGAAGTTGTGGAAGGCCAACCGCGGGGAGTCGGCACGCCCCGGGCAGTCAACCAGGTAGAAGCTCGTTCGATCTTCTCGGTTGTCGAACTCGTAGGAAGCGAGCCCCTCGAACGTACGCTCCACACCGCCCGTCGCCGTGCCTGAGAACGCCGCGACTGGGGCGTCGCAGGTGTTCGCTGGGGGCGGCGTGAACGTGTCGTCGAGGGCCGACGGGAACGTCGAAAGGTCGGGCCGCACAGGATCCGAGGCGCAAGCGGCCATGCCGACGAACGACCAAGCCCACCGACGCATCATGCCTCCATCCCACAACAGTCCGGTCGTGTAGCCCGCCGATCCCGTGCCGGCGAGCCCACCGCATCAGCGAACGCGCTCAGCCTTGGATGCCCGTGTCGAGCCCCGTGTCGCGCCCCGTCGCCGTGTCACGGCCACCACCCGTGCCCGAGTCACCGGGCAACGCGCCGCCTGCCGAGTCGCCAGGGAGCCCCGCGGAGTCGCCGCCAGCGCCGGTGTCGCCAGGCAGCGGGCCGCCACCCGTGTCACCGCCGCCCGCGCCCGAATCGCCCGGGAGTCCGCCACCGGTCCCGGAGTCGCCGGGGACGCCCCCCCCACCGGAGTCACCCGGTAGGCCGCCGCCGCCCGAGTCACCCGGGAAGCCGCCGCCGCCGCCCGAATCACCCGGGAAGCCGCCGCCGCCCGAGTCACCCGGGAAACCGCCGCCGCCGCCCGAGTCACCCGGGAAACCGCCGCCGCCGCCCGTATCCCCAGGGCCAGGGCCGGGCCCGGGGCCGGGGCCAGGACCGGGGCCGGGGCCAGGACCAGGGCCCGGACCAGGACCAGGACCAGGACCAGGACCAGGACCAGGACCAGGACCAGGACCAGGACCAGGACCAGGACCAGGACCAGGACCGGGGCCCGGACCAGGACCGGGGCCCGGACCAGGCCAACCGCCGGTGTCTTCCGGACCAGGACCAGGACCAGGACCAGGACCACCCGTGGGGTCGGTGTCGGTCGTCGCCGAATCGCCCGGGCCCGCCGGGTCGGTGTCGGTCGGATTGGCCGTGTCGATCGCGCCGGGGTCGGTCTCACCGGGGGCCGTATCGATCACGACCACGGTCTCGCCGGTGTCGCCGTCGGTATCGGTGGGGTCTCCTGCGGTGTCCTGTGTCTCTGCCGGCGTATCGGTGTCGGGGTTACCGCAATTGTCCGTCACGCAGTCCGGATCCTTCGAGACGTCCGCGCCGCGGTCGCACGCCACCGCGAGGACCAACGGAACCGACCACATCCATACGCGTTGACCGAACATCCAGCCCCCCAAGGGTGCGCATGAAGCGCGCCTGCCGCATTGTGCCGCAAAAACGATCCGATCCGCCAACGTTGCGTGCAAATTTTCGCCTCGCGACCCAAGCCGCGAAAACCTACCTCAAAACCAAAGAACCCTGAGCATCGCTGCCCAGGGTCCGTGTGAAGAGTTCTTGACGGTGGGTCAGGGGAACGCGTGGAGCGCGCCAACCGACGGACCGTACCCGATGACCGCCGGATTCCAGAACGGGATGCCGCCGGAGTCGCCGGAGTCGCCGGGGAGCGGGAACCCGCCACCGCCACCGCCACCCGGGAAGCCGCCACCACCGAAGGTGTCGCCCGAGTCGCCCGGGAGGGGCAGACCGCCACCGCCACCGCCGCCAGGGAGGCCACCACCCGTGGCCGTGTCACCGGAGTCGGCCGGGAATGGGAATCCACCACCGCCACCACCCGGGAAGCCACCGCCGCCGCCCGAGTCGGCGAACGTATCGGTCGGCGTACCGCCGCCCCCCGAAGGACCGGGGCCCGGGCCAGGGCCGGGACCGGGACCGGGCCCGCCGCCACCGAAGGTGTCCCCCAGGAAGGTGTCGAACACCTGCGTGTCGGAGTCCTCGGTGTCAACCGGCGTGTCGTTGGTCTCCGCCGGCGTGTCTGACGTGGCCGAGTCGAAGGCGCACTCGTCGCCGACGCAAACATCCTTGTCTTGGTCCGCGGTGGAGATCGGGCCGCAAGCCATCAGGAGGACCGGAACGAGCAAGAGAGAACGCATGGTGACCTCTAAAGACGTCCTATCGTAGCCTCCGGCGCTCGCAGCCGAAAGAGAGCGTTGAAAGATCGCGCGCCGCCCACCCGTCAACAACCACAATACTCAAGGTCAAACCTGGTCGATTGCAGGATGCGGCATGCGTAGGAAATTCGTCAAGTCCGACGCGTCCCGCACACGCCACGCGCTGAGCCCGTCGACCATCCAACGAAGCGTGGCGTCCGGTGCGTCGACGTGAACCCAATGACCCGCTTCGGGGAGCACGGTCACGTCCACGCCCGCCGTTGCGGCCACCGCCTGCTCGGTCCACCGCCCCGACCGACCCGCGCGCAGGATCCGAACCTCGACATCGCGTTGATGCAGCGCGTCCGTCACGTCGGTCTCGGCGTAGGCCGCGAGCATGCCGCGGATGTGCGCGAGGTCGAACCGCCAGACCAACCCGTCTACTCGACGCACGAGGTTTGTCGTCATCCAACCCGCGACGGCAGGGCCCAAGCCGGCCCCGACCAGCGCATCCCGGACGACGTCATGGTGCGCGACCGGCATCGAGATCCGCTCCACGGCCTCGAGCACCGAGAGAACGTCCCGGCCCAGGTCGTGAGGCGGGACGGGTGTCGGCACGGCGTCCAGCACGCCCACACCTCGAAGCGAAGGCAGAACGCCGACAGCGGAGAGCGCAACTTTTCCGCCGAAGCTGTGGCCGAACAGAACGCGGGGTGGCCCTGTCTCCGCGGCGAGCTCGAGCAGATCCTCCGCACACGCCCGCAGGCTATCGGGCGCCGCCTGCCCGTGGG
The DNA here is from genome assembly GCA_046051915.1 of Pseudomonadota bacterium. Classification (GTDB taxonomy): domain Bacteria; phylum Myxococcota_A; class UBA796; order UBA796; genus JBEIFN01. The sequence goes on along the minus strand of JBJONI010000428.1, from coordinate 5,495 downwards.
AGTCGCCGTGATGACGCAGGTCCACCGTGACGAAGCGCCAATCCGGCGCAGCAGCCGCGAGCGTCCGCGCGAACGCGCGCCAGTTGCGTGCCGACCCGAGGATACCGTGCAGGAGGAAGGCGACGTGACCCGGTCGAGGGTCTGCGCCGGGAACAACGTCAAAGGCGAGCATCGAGCACCTCCCGCAACCGCGGCTCGGCCAAGAGCGCCTGCAGCGCAGACACACCGCGATCGCCAGCACTCAAACCGCGACGCCACGCCCGGGCTCCCGGAAGACCATGGAGCAAGGGGATGAGATGGCGGACCCATGCGACGGCCGACCCGCCCGAGGCCACAGCCCGATCCGCCTGGATCAACGTCAACTCGGCGAGTTCTCGGCGGCTCGCCACCGCTGGCGCCCCCCCCAGCACCTCGCGCTCGACGAGAGAGAGCGCAGCCGGTTCTTCGGCGAACCAGCGACCGACCATCACGCCGTCGACCGCATCCGGCCCGTCGAGGTGCTGCCGGACGGCGTCGAGGTCACGGATGCCGCCATTCGTCGCCACCCACAACGAGGGACGCTCGCGTTTGAGCCTCGCAACCTCCGCGTGGCGTAACGGTGGCACCGTCCGGTTGTCCTTCGGGGACAGCCCCTTGAGCCAAGCCTTTCGTGCGTGCACCACGACATGTTCGCAGCCGGCGGCCATGACGGCATCGACGAACGCCAGCATGTCTTCATAGGCGTCCCGGTCGTCAAACCCGATCCGGTGCTTGACCGTCACGGGGATCGAGACGGCAGCGCGCATCGCGGCGACGGCATCCGCGACCCGCTCGGGCTGCCCCATCAAGCACACGCCGAAGTTGCCGCTCGCGACGCGCGCACTGGGGCAACCCACGTTCAAGTTCACCTCGTCGTAGCCGAGCGACGCCGCGCGCACCGCCCACCGACGCAGGGCTTCGGGGTCGTCCCCGCCGAGCTGCAGCGCGACGGGATGCTCGGACGCGTCGTAGGCCAAGAACCGCGCCGCGTCGCCGTGATCGAGCGCGTGCGTCGTCACCATCTCGGTGTACAGCCGAACCGACGGGGCGAGACGCCGCGCGATCCACCGAAACGGCGCGTCGGTGATCTCCATCATCGGCGCCACGCTGACCCGTTCCACGCTGCCCCCGACCCCCGTCGGTTATCGCACCACCCGTTGCCTGTCGCCGCGAGGGGTCCCCGAATGCGCCCACCGTCCGAACCACGCTGGACAGCCTGGCACGGCGAGCCATCGTTCGACGAGGTCCTGTTCGTCGAAGTCGCGCTCGACGACGGGCGGCGACTCTGGCTCCGGCACACGCTGCGTGCCGATCGTGACGCTGCTGCCGCCGGACGCCGCGTATGGGCGATCCTCACCGCGCCTGACGGGCACCCGTCGATCCACATCCGCCGGAGCCCAACCGGCGCTCCCGACGGCCGAGGGACGTGGCTGTCGACCGATGCGTCGCTCAGCGCGTCGGAAGCCCACGGCCGCGCCGGTCCGCTCCATTGGTCGCTCTCCTTCACGCCCGACCGTCCGGGACACGCCCACGTCCCTCGTTGGATGACCGACCTAGGTCTTGGTAGAACCTACGAGAGTCATGCGCTCCGGGTCACCGTGCGCGGAACCCTCGACGCAGGCGACGGGCCTCGAACGGTGTCCGGGGTCGCCGTCCTCGGACACATCCATGGCCGTCGCAACCGCACCGCGGCGTGGGCTTGGGCTTGGGCTGGCGGCTTCGCCGACGCGGACGCCGCGTTCGAGGGCTTGAGCGCCCGCATCGGCAGCGCGCGCGCCCCCGCGCTCACGAGCCTTGTCCTCGACCTCGACGGCGAGCGCCATGCCTTTTCCGATACGGTCGCCCTCGCGACCACGTGGTCCTCGTTCGGCCCACTCGGCTGGCGCGCGCACGCGCGGCGCCGCGGCGTCGCGTTGACCGTTGACGTACAACCCGGGCCACACCCGACGACGCTGCGCTACGACGATCCGCCCCAAGCGCCGATCCTCTGCACCAACGCAGCAGGCGCCCACCTGCGGCTTCATCTCCAGGTTCCGGGCAAACCCAGGCGAACGCTGGTCGCGACGCACGCGACGATGGAGTACGCGCGACGGGCCCCCGAGGGCCACGACGGCTTGGCGGCGGCCGCCGACATCGTCAGCGCTCCGTGAGCACCTCAAGCAGTTGATCGCCGTTGTCCGCACGGTAACGGCTGGCGCGGACGACGAATCCCTCACGACTGCGCCACGCGAACACCAGCACCGGACCCACCTCGCGCGCCGGCGCCCCATGCACGCGGTCGAGGTGTTCCTTGATCGGCCGCCAAGCCGCATCGAGGTCCATTCGGTCCCGCGAGATCAGGCGCGCACGCGTCCCCGAAACGGTCGCGCCCGAGGGTCGAAGGTGCAGTTCCAAACGACGTTGGTTGCCTGCAGGGTCGTCCACGGGAAAGGCGTAGACGTGGTGCCCGTCGGCCAGGCGAACCGGCTCCCCCCAACGCTCCCGGGCGGCGGCCATCGAGGCGCCTGGGAGGACGCCGAGCGGGCACCCCTCACCTTCGCCGAACCACGTCGCGAACGTCGCCGCCCCCACCTCTCCGCGATCCGCTCCGAGCCGCATGCGCCCCTCCGTTTGCAGCCTACCATGCGCCGCGCGACCTTCCCGCCACGATGGGTTACGAGGGACCTCCTTGGAGTCCCCGTGAGCACGCTGCTCGACCACCTGCGCCAAACCGTGCTCGTCGCCGACGGGGCGCTCGGATCGCAGATCCACCTCCTCGCCGATCCCGGATTCTCGCTGCCCGACGAGGTCACCACGCGGCAACCCGAGGTGGTCCTGCAGGTCCACACCGCCTACCTGCGCGCCGGTGCACGCCTGATCGAGACCAACACGTGGGGCGCGAACCGCTTCAAGCTCGAACGGTTCGGCCTCGGGGCCGAGCTCGGACGGATCAACCAGCGGGCCGTCAAAATTGCTCGTGAAGCACGAGAAATCGTCGGTGTCGACGCGTACATCGCCGGTGCGATGGGGCCCTCTGGCCTGCGCATCGACCGCTCGCCCGACCAAGCGGCGCGCCTCTCCGCCGCGTTCCGAGAGCAGGCCGCCACGCTCGACGACCGCGGTGTGGACGCGATCATCCTCGAAACCTTCGCGTCACCCTGGGAGCTCCAGGTCGCCGCCGCCGCCGTTCGCAAAGCGACGGGACTCCCGATCCTCGCGCAGCTGACCCTTCCGGCCTCCGACGACTGGTCCGACCCCGACGCGGTGCCCGACGGCGAAGCCGAGCGGTTCGCGGGCCTCCTCGACGTCGATGCCGACGTCTTTGGCCTCAACTGCACCCTCGGCCCTGGGCAGATCCTACCGGTGCTGCGCCGGCTCGCCGCAGCCGCGCCCGGGCGGTTCCTCAGCGTACAACCCAACTCCGGCCTACCGCAACGGGCCGACGGTCGCTTCGTGTACCCGGAGACAAGCGCCGCGTACTACGCACAGTTCGCACGGGACGCCGTGCAGGCCGGCGCCCACGTCATCGGTGGCTGCTGCGGCACGACACCGGAGCAGATCGCAGCGATCGCCGGCGCCGTCGCCGCCCTGCGTCCAGCCGGGTCGCCGCCCCCCGGTGCCGGCGCCGCGATCGATGTTCGCAGCCCCTCCCCCCCCGCCGGCGACGCACCCGCCATCCGCTCCGGCCTCGCGGAGCGCCTCGCCAAAGGCGAATTCGTCGTGTCGATGCAGGTCGACCCTCCCAAGGGCACCGAATGGGGCATGGTCCTCGAGGCGGTCCGGGCCTTCCGAGATTCCGGCCACGTCCACGTGGTCGACGTGAACAGCAACCCCATGGCGCGCCTGCACATGGACGCCCTGTGGTTGTCGGCTGCAATCGAGCGCGAAGGCATGGAAACGATCGCGCACTACACGCCGCGCGACGCGAGCCTGATGGGCATTCAAGGGAACCTTCTGGGTGCCTGGAACGCAGGCGTGCGCAACGTCTTGGTCATCACGGGAGACCCCAGCGTCGTGAATGGCGAGCCGGGCGGCCACGACGTCTACCAGACGGACGGCGTCGGCATGCTCGGGCACCTGAGCACCCTCAACCGCGGTGTCGACACGTTCGGCCATACGATCGGTTCTCCGCCAAACTTCTTCCTCGGGTGCGCCGTCAACCCCAACCACGAAGACCTCGCGTACGAAGTCGAAAGGTTCAAGCAGAAGGTGGCGCAGGGCGCGCAGTTCGCGATGACGCAAGTCTTCTTCGATTGGTCGTGCTGGGACCGGTTCCTCGCTGCCCTCGGGGAACCGTGCCCGATCCCCGTGCTCGCGGCGATCTGGCCGCTCACCAGCCACGCCTTGGCGTTGCGGCTCGACAACGAGGTCCCGGGCATCGTCGTCCCACCCCACGTCCTCGCGCGGCTCGCCGATGCGGGACCGAACGCCCGACGGGAGGGCTTCGCGCTGGCGCGCGAGCTGCTGGCCGAGGCACGTCAGCGCGTGCAGGGCGTCTACATCATCGCGCCGTTCAAGCGCCCAATGGCGGCGTTGGAGCTGTTCGAGGAACCGAACTCGGACGGCTGACGCGCGCAAGATCGCCTGCATGCAGGCGCAGGAGCGCCTCGATCCGGTCGACCGCGCTGACGGCCGCCTCCGGAGTGCCCGGGCCACGGCCACCCACCAACGCCAACGCGCGATGGCCCGCCAACAGCGCGGGCCGGGCGTCCGTGGGTTCGGGGTGGTCGACCGAGGCGATTTGCACGCCAGACCACCGCAGCCGCTCGACCAGCGCCGGCCCCGTGGCGCGGTGCGACTGCGGCCACAGCGGTCCCTCGCTGAGCGCCGCCGCCAGGGGTGGACGACTCACACCGTCGAGGGTCAGCACCAAAAGGGGGCGCGGCAGCCGGTCTCCTCGGCGACTGAGGAACACCGCCATCCCGTCCTGATGCGCGTGCCCGCAACCCGTAAACAGCCACCACACCGCCACCCCGGGTAGCGGCTCGCTCGCGAGCCGACGCTGCAACTCTAGCACCGCCGCCGGGCCGCCGGCCTCTGCGATCGGGTCGTCCGGCGTCCGACGCGCGAGCCAAAAAGCACCCGACGCCGCGGCGAGGACGGCCACCGCGACGCCGTAGGCCATCCCGAGTGGACGGCCGAACGGCTCGGAGAGGAGACGCAACACCAGGAGCATCGACTGCACCGCCAAGCTCGCCGCGACCGCCGCCAACGGCCGCCGAAGACCGCGGCGCGGACTTGGGCGCAGGCGCGGCTGGTCGAGGGGCGCGGAGATCACGACGGTGCCGAGTTCCCCCCCCGACGTCGGTGGGATGACCAGGTTCGCGGACGGAGATTTCGCGAGCCACAACCTGAGCAAACCCAGCCGGCCCGTCCCCTCGCCGACCAACGACGCGGCGACGAACAGCGTGCCCACGAGGCCGAGCAAGGGCCGGTCCCAACCGACCAAGCCGGCCGCAGCACCAAAGAGCCCGTGCAACCCCAGCACGAGCAGCGGA
>JBJONI010000427.1:0-5931 GCA_046051915.1 Pseudomonadota bacterium | reverse complement strand
CGCCTCTTTGCGGTCGCGCCGCGCCATCGCGCCGGCAAGGGCGCCCGGCAGCAGCACGAGCGTGGTCGCGGCGAGCGCGTTGACACCCGGCGTGGCATGGCGGACCGCTGCGAGGCCGACGCATGCGGCGAAGGCCATCAGTTGCAGCGGGGCAGCGACGGTCCATGCCAGCGCGCGCCACGCGGGCGGGGACGCGGAGGGTGGGATCGGGGTCATCTCGCCCCGCTCGGCTGGCGCAGCCCAGGCCTGTTAGGGTAGCGGGCGGACGGGATGTCTGGGAGGGTACGATGGCGCGCGCGACGTGGTTTTGCATCGACATCGAGGCGGGAGGACCCGTCCCCGGCTTGTACGACCTGCTCAGCCTCGGCGCGCACGTCGTGACGCCGACGGCCGAAGGCGGATGGGCGGTGGACGAGGAACCGTTCTACGTCGAGATCGTTCCGACCGCGCCCCGCGTCGATCCCGGCGCGATGAAGGTCAACGGGCTCGACCTGGAAGCCTTGGCCGCCCACGGGACGCCGATGGCGGAGGCGCTCGACGCACTCTCGGCGTTCGTGGCCCGCAAGAAGCTCCCCGGGAGCCGCGCCGTCTTCGTTGGGCACAACGCCCCCTTTGACTGGTCGTTCGTCAGCTACGCATACCACGACGCTGGGCTGCCCAACCCGTTTGGCTACAACGGGTTGTGCACCAAGGCCCTCGCGATGGGCGTGCTCGGCCTGCACTGGATCGACACGAACAAGGAGACGCTCGCCGAGCGCCTCACCCTGCCGCCGGTCGAGGTGGGCAAGGTGCACAACGCGGTCTACGACGCTTGGTACCAAGCCCATATCTTGGCGGAGTTGCTGCGGCGTCAGGGCCTGATCGACTGTTGAACGCGCCCGTCGGTGCGCGCTGGCGAGGTTCGGGCTAGCCGCTCGGCATGACCGACCCCATCGCGCTCCGCCTCAAGCCCCGCCACGACACCCGCGTCCTCGCGGGCCACCCGTGGGTATTTTCCAACGAGATCGACGGGGACGTTCGATCGATCCCGCCCGGGGGCGTCGTCGACGTCCTGGACGCCAAGGGCAAGTTCCTCGGTCGGGGGTACGGCAACCCCGCGAGCCTGATCGCCGTGCGGTTGCTCAGCAAGCGTCGCAAGGAAGACATCGACAGTCCTTGGTTTTACGCGGACCGCCTCCGTGAGGCGCTCGCGCTGCGCGCCGCATGCTACCCGGGTCGGCAGAGCTGCCGCTTGGTGTTCGGCGAAGCCGACGGCCTGCCCGGCCTCGTGATCGATCGGTTTGGCGACGTGTTGGCCGTGCAGATCACCACGCTCGGCATGGAGGTCCGCAAGGACGCGCTGCGCACCGCGATCGAGCAGGTGTTCGCGCCCTCTGCGGCCGTTCTGCGCAACGACGCGGCCGTTCGCAACCTCGAGGGTTTGCCCCAAGGTCGCGAGGTGTGGTGGGGCGAGGTCCCTGACGCGGTCGAGATCGACGAGCTGGGCGTCCGGTTCGCCGTACCCTTGCTGGGCGGCCAGAAGACCGGGCATTTCTTCGACCAAGCCGACAACAAGGTCGCCGCCGCGCCGTTGTGCCGCGGCAAGCGGGTGCTCGACGTGTACGCGAACACCGGCGGCTGGGCGCTGCATGCGCTCGCGGCGGGGGCCACCGAGGCCGTCACGGTGGACGCGGATGCGGGAAATGCGGCCCGTACATCGCACAACGCTGCGCTCAATGGCGTGGCGGATCGCGTGACCGCGATCGCCGGAGAGGGGCGTGAGACGTTGCAGCGGATGGTCTCGGCGGGGGAGCGCTTTGGCGCAGTCGTCCTCGATCCTCCGGCGTTCGCCAAGCAGCGCAAGGCCGCGAACAGCGCGCTGAAGGGCTACCAAGAGATCAATGCGCTCGGCGCAGCGCTCGTGGACCATGGTGGCTTCCTGTTCACGTCCTCGTGTTCGTGGCACGTGCAGGAGGATCGGTTCCTTGAGGCCGTGGCTGCCGGTGCGCGTCAGGCCGGGCGCTCGCTCAAGCTGATCCGGCGCGGTGAGCAGGCGATGGACCATCCGGTCCTCCCCGGCGTGCCCGAGAGCCGCTACCTCAAGTCGCTGACGTTTCAGGTCCTCGTCGGCTGATCGGCGTCAGGGTCCGAGGTCTTCTCGCACCACGGTGACGCCGCCGTAGCTGAGTTGCGTGGGCAAGCTGGAGCGGGGGATCTGGGCATTCATCGCGGTGCCCTCGTACGCTTCGAGCCGGTCGATGCCGCCCTGCGGGCCGAGGGTCAGTCGCACGAGCGCCTTGGGTGCCGTCGTCGACGTTCCGATCAACGACCGCGACCCGCTGCCGAGGCAGGGCATCGACGCGACCCGCAGCCCGTCGTGCCAGCCGGGGTACCACCCGTGGTGGTGTCCGCTGACAAAGACGTCGGTGCCCCCGTCGCGCATCACCGTCTCCAGGGCCGCGTCGGCGAGGACTTCGGTCTCGCGACCGACCGTGAACGGGTGCAGCGGCACGTGCCCGAAGACGACCTTGCCGCGCGCGGGGGCGGCGAGCAGGCCGTCGAGCCACGTCCGCTGGGCGGTGTCGATCGGACCGACCTTCGTGTCGTCCAACGCCACGATCAGCACGTCGTCCAAGCGCCACGCATGGCGGAAGGGCCAGTCGGTGACGTCCACCGCAGGGAGGTTGGGGAGTCGTCCGGACCAGGCGTTCGCGTAGGCGGTGCGTTCGGGGCCGTAGCCGCTGTACGCGCTCGCGTCGTGGTTGCCGGGCGACGGCACCACCGGGATCCCGGCCGCCGTGAGCCGGTCGGTGACGGCTGCGTGAAACCCCGCCCACATCGCGGCGTAGTCGAGCCCGGATTGCTGCCCAGCGACCATGTCGCCGGGGATGAGGACGACGCTGGGCGGGTCCGCGAGGAGTGCGTCCACGGCGCGGTGGACCTCGGTCGCGTACGTGGTGCTGCCGTAGCTGCCATTGAGGTCCGACACGATGCCGATCTCGAGCGGCGCCGCGGGCGGCCCCGTCGTATCCGCCGGGGAGTCCGCCGGGGAGTCCGCCGGGGAGTCCGCCGGGGTCTCGTTGGGCGTGTCGAGCGGGCTGTCCTCGGAGGGTGCTGGGGTGTCGCGGCCGGGTGCGCCGGGCGTGTCCACGTCCGCTCGGCTGTCGCTGTCGGTCGGCACGACGGGGTCGTTGCCCACCTCGGGGTAGGGCACGGGACCGCAGGCGGACCACAGGGCAAGGAAGAACATGGGGGGAGTGTAGCGCGCGCCACGCCGGCCGGCGTGGGTCGTCGAGCCGTTCGCGAACGAGCACGCTGCGCGCACATCGTGCGGGGGGACCTCGATGCGACGGTGTTGCGTTGGGGTACCGTGACAGCGCGCGATCCACGCGATCGGTCTCCGAGGTGACGAATGTCCTGGTCTCGACGTGCAGTGCTCCAGAGTGCCGCGGCCGTTGCGTGGCTCGCGGCGTGCGGCAAGGCTGGGCCCGGCACCGATCTGCTCGAGGACACCGGCGCGCAACCGCCCGAGGACCGCCTGCGCAAGGCCTTCGAGGTCTGGCGACGCATCTTGGAGGCCGTTCGGGCCACTCCGGGGCATCTACAGGCCGAACGCGACCGACTCGTCGCGGCCGGGGACGTCGAGGGGCTGATCGCCTTCGTCCGTGACCGGATCGCGGCGGTCCCTGCGAGGCCGGTCGAGTTGGGGTCGGCGGGGGATCGCTTGTGGGGGACGCGCGGGGCGCTCCGGTCGGGCGTCGGGAGCATGCGGGACAAGGTCGAGGTGCTGCGCGAGGGCTTGGTCGCGATGGGGCATGTGGCCGTGGTGAAGAAGGGATTTCCGCCTTCCTGGGACGGCATCGTCGCTCGCGTCACAGCACCCGTTCCCGGGCTGGACCCGCTGGTCCTCGACGTCACCGACGAGGAGGCCCGCGGCTGGATGGCGGACCTTGGCCTCTCCGACGAGGGCGGCGACACCGCGTACGACGCGGACGGTGGGGAGGCTGTCGCGCTTGCGACCTCGCTCGTGGATCGGTTCGCGTCTCCCCCATCTGCCGTGGCGTTTCGCCAGACGCTGATCGATGGCCTGCCGTTCGTCCGTGCGACCATCGGCGGCGTGGAGCGGGACATCAACGTGGTGCTGCGGGACCTTCCTGCCGACGACCCCGGCGTGCGGCTGGCGTACGATGAGGAGCCGCTCCCGGCCGATGACGACACCGTGACGATCGAACTGGTCGCGAGCTCGCTCGCCGATGGGCGAGACGGCCCGCGCACCCTGGCCGCGCTCACCGTGCCGGCGGCTGACCTTCTAGGCCGTTCGGTCCTTGGACAATTCGTACCGTTGGAGGAACTTCGCTCCCTTGTCGGACGCGACCTGCGCAGCCTCACGACGTGGATGCCGACCCTTCGTCTGGCGGCCCCGGGACTACCGACCGATGACCCTGTGGCTGCCCTCGCGGTCGGCGCTCCGATCACCTTGTCGGGAGACGCCTTCGTCGTCGAGGACGACGGGGTGTGGTCGCCCGATGGGCCGGTCCTGTCGAGAGACGACGCCGAAGCCGCGTCGGCCGCGGTGGTGGAGCTGCGCGCGGTCGCGGACGGGCTGGGCTTCCCGGAGATCGTGGTGCGGGCAGACGCCCTCGACGCCAGGGGCGGGACGCTTCGTCGCCTGCCCGCGTCGGCCTTCGCGATCGCCGAGGATGGCGTCGAGGTCCCGTTTCGCGTGTTGACCAACGATGCGCCGCCGCCTCGAGTCGCCTTCGTGGTCGACCAGTCGGGAAGTGTCCCTGCCGAGTTTCGAGGTGCGGCCGCGGCCGCCATGCTGGAGGCCGCCGCGGCCGGCGTGCTCGCGGTTTGGCCGGACGCAACCTTTCGATCGCTCCGGATCGGGAGCGATCCGGCGGATTCCTCTTGGCGGTCGACGCCCTCAGAGCTCGCCGCCGATTTTTTGGCGCAGACCGGGACGGATTCCGCGATCTGGACGGCCCTCGCGGACGCGGCTTCGTGGCGTCCCACCGCGATTGTCGCTTTGACCGACGGCGAGCCCACCGACACCGCGGAGCCGACCGTGCTCGCTCGACTCGCGCGCGCGCCTGCTGTACGCTTCTTGGACATCGCCGGGGGCCGCGGCCCCGCTTGGGACGAATTGACGGCCGCGCTGGGCGCGGACGTCATCCCCGTGACCGACGCCGCGCAGGCAGAAGCCGAGGTGATCCGGTTCGTGCAGGCCGTGCCGATCGGAGGCTACACGTTCGTCTACGACGCCCCGGCGGACGGCCCGGCGGTGCGTCAGGTGCGCCTCACCCTGGCTTCCCGGTCCGAACCCGAGGCGCTGACAAGCTACGAGGTTCCTGTCGCCGATCGCGCGATCGCGAGCCGGCGGTGGTGTGGACTGGCGGTGGCGGTGACCTGGCCCGATGGGACGACGCACCTCCGTCCCCTTGCCGGACACGTCCCGGCGCTGGCCACGGACGCGGACGCGGATGCGCTCGCGGTCCAACAGGCGATTCTTGGTAGCTTCGAACTCCATATCGAAGGGGCCCCTCCGACCTTGGCGGCGTGGCTCGACGATCTGCTCACGGCCCGACTTGCGTGGGAGCCCGTCCTCGATGCGGCGGCGTCGGCGACGGATGTCGAGGGGGTCGAGCGGGCGTTCTTCGCGCATCCACCGCTGTGGCGTGTGGAGGCTTGGTTGACGGCGTTCCATCGACCGATCGCCACCACCGTCAGCGTGGCTGGGCTTCGTGCGACCCTCGCGATGAGCGCGATGCAGTGGGGGGACGACGGGCGCCTGTCGCGCCTGCGTCGCCTCGACGTGCTGCCCGTCGGTGGGTGGCGGTCCTGGGCGGAGGACCGAGAGGTGGCGTTTCGCGAGGCGGCGGCGTGCGGCGCGTTTGTGGCGGGCATGGAGGGTCTTCTGCACGGCCAAGCCACCGTGCACGCGCTCGCCGG
>JBJONI010000426.1:0-3798 GCA_046051915.1 Pseudomonadota bacterium | reverse complement strand
GCTTCGGGTCCGCGCGCCAACACGACGAGTGGCTGCCTCGGCTGGCGACGGGCGAGGCGATCGGGGCGTTCGCGCTGACCGAACCCGACCACGGCTCCGATCCTGGCGCGATGACGACGTCGGCGCGACGGGTGGCGGGCGGTTGGACCCTGACGGGGACGAAGGCGTGGATCACGAACGCGACGCTGGCGGACGTGATCGTGGTTTGGGCCAAGGACACGGACGGGCACCTCCGTGGCTTCTTGGTGCGACGGGGGGCGAGCGGCCTTACGACGCCGCTCCACGAGGGGCGTTGGTCGTTGCGGGCGTCGCTTACGGGGCGTGTGGTGATGGACGAGGTGTTCGTTCCTGACGACGACGTCTTGGAGGGGGCACGCGGCTTTGCTGCGCCGTTCGCGTGTTTGCACAGGGCCCGGTTCGGCATCGCGTGGGGCGTCACGGGCGCGGCGCGGAGCTGTTTGGAGGTGGCGCGCGCCTACGTTGCGTCGCGCACCGCGTTCGGTCGCCCGCTCGCCGCGGCGCAATTGGTGCAGACCAAACTGGTCGACATGGCGACCGATCTCGCGCTGGCGACGTTGGCCGCTTGGCGACTCGCTGCCTTGTTCGACGCGGGACAGGACGCAGCTGAGGCGGTCAGTTTGCTGAAGCGCAACAACGTCGGGCGCGCGTTGGAGACGGCCCGTACGGCCCGCGACATGCTTGGTGCCAACGGCATCTCGGACGCGTACCCGGTGATGCGGCACCTGATGAACCTAGAGACCGTGAACACGTACGAGGGCACGTACGATATTCACGGGCTTATCGTGGGGCGTGCACTGACGGGCATCGCCGCGTTCGGCGCGTAGCGCGCGACCGCCTTAGCGGGGCCGCCAGCCGACCGAGAAGCCGACGGTCGGGAGGTGACCGAACCGGCGGAGGGTCTGGTCGAACTGGGCAGACGCAACCTCGGCGAAGGCGGCGTAAGCGGGCTCGGGCGCGGACCCATCCGCAGTGGCGAGCGCGGTGTTGGCGTTCACCGTGATCGCGGCGCCGACGTCGAGGCGGACGATCAGCTGCTCGGCGGGCTCCCACATCCATCCGACGCGGGTGATCACTTGGTCCATCGTGGTCTTCGACGTCCAGGGCTGCTCCGCGGAGGCACCGATTTGGGCCCCGTAACCGAGGGCGGATGCGATGCTCGCCACCGAGCCTTCGCCGCGGAGGTTCATGCGGCGCCAGCCGACGTCCGCGACGAGGCCCTTGTTCGGCATCGGACGGAGGCTCAGGCCGGCCGCGCCGGAGAAAGCGCTCTGCATCGTCTGGTCCACTGCGGCCGAGACGTTGCGGCCCTGGGTATCGGCGAGGCCGGCCACCGCGCTGGTCACCGTTTGGTAGCCCTGCGGCATGCCGCCGACTTCACCGAACAGGCGCAGGCCGATCGGGGTCTCCACCGCGAGGCGGGCGCCGATGTCGACCGGCACGTCGGTGCCGACCGTGATGTCCGCGTGCCAGCCGCGCTTGAGCGTGCCCTTGTCCTGCTGGGGCTCCGCGGTGTGCACGAGCACCGAAGCGTCGACCGAGCGGAGCGCGTCCGGGGTGGGGAGGATGTAGCTACCACCGGCCCAAGCGCTGCTCAGCAGACCCGCGACAATCAACATCATGACGACCCCCGATGAAGTAGCTATCGGAACGGGCCGGCGAGACTTTTGTCAAGTCGATGTCAAGCGCCTCATCGGGGCGTCGCGCAGAGGAAGGGCTTGGGCGTCTCGGGAGAGGCGAACTTGGTGGACGTGCTGTTCTCGGCGTGGAGCCCGTCGAGTGCGCTCGGCGAGCCCGTGGTCGGAAGGACCGACCCGGCGGGCGCGACGCTCGTGGTACCGGTGAGCCCGAATTGCGCGTACCAGCCAGCGGTGCCCGAGGTCTGGTACCGGTACCCGAGCCACGGCTTGGTCAGCAACGCGGCGGCCAAGGAGACGACCTGGCCCGACTCGGCGGAGGTCGTCCACGTCGCCAACTCGTAGCCGACGTCGTTGCACCACGTTTGGGCGTCGACCCAGGGCAGCTCGAAGTCGACCGCGAGGTAGACCTTGTCGGTGATCGGGTCATCGTAGCGGGTCGTGAACGGTCCGCAGTCCGCGCCTTCGTCCTTGCTGCCGTTGCAGTTGTTGTCGGTGGCGTCACAGGTCTCGAACGCGCCGGGGTAGTCGAGCGAGCCGTTGTTCGCGATCACGTCGTTGCAGTCATTGTTCGTGGCGGACTTTCCGGGCGGGCAGACATTGCAGGCGTTGGTCGTGGCGCCTGCGATGCCGTAGCCATCGAGGTCGACGTCGGTGTAGCAGGTGACCGAGACGGCGCCGTCGTTTTGCGAGCCGTTGCAGTTGCTGTCGATGGCGTCGCCGCACTGTTCGACAGCGCCAGGGTTGATCGCCGCGTTGGTGTCCAAGCAGTCGACGGCGCCGCCGGCGGCGACAGTCGCCGCGGGCTGGGTGCAGCTTCGCGTGGTGGCCGCGACGCCGTAGCCGTCGGCATCGGCGTCCGCGGCCCAGAAGGGGGCATCCACGGCGCTTGCGTCGATCGCCGTGGCGGCGCTGCAGTCGTTGTCGAGCCCGTCGCAGACCTCGGTACCTCCGGGGAAGCGCGTCGCGTGCGCGTCGTCGCAGTCGGTGTTGAGCACGGCGTAGCCGTCGGGACGGAAACACGCGGTCGTGGTTGTGCTCGACGTGCCGTAGCCGTCGCTGTCGGCGTCTCGGTAGTACGTGAGCTGTCCGGTCGCGCCGTTGTCGACGAGTCCGTCGCAGTTGTCATCCGTGAGGTTGCAGGTCTCGGCGTCCCCGGGTGAGACCGCGCTGTTGTTGTCGGCGCAGTCGCCCGGCGTGATCACCCAGCCGGTCGCGGTGGGCGCGCTGCAGGAGAGCGTGGCTGTCGCTGTGACACCATAGCCGTCCGCGTCCCCGTCGTAGAACCACAGCGCCTGCGTGTTCGTCACGACGGCGCTCGCGTCGTTGCAGTCGCCGGAGACGGCCGCGAGGTTGACCGCCGTCACGCAGCTGAGGACGTTGAGCGGGCTGAGCGCCGTCACGGAGGTGCCGAAGTTGTCGTTGTCCGCGTCGACGTAGCAAGCCTCTTTGTTGTCGCAGGTCTGGTCGACACCGTCGGCGACGACCTCCGTCGCACCGGGGTTGATCGACCTCTCCCCGTCGTTGCAGTCCCCGGAGAGGGAACTCCGTCCGGCCGAGGCGTCACAAGCAAGCACCGACCCGGAACCGTAGCCGTCGGCATCGGCGTCCGTGTAGAACGTGAGGCGTCCCGTGGGGGCGGCCCCGAGCACGTCGGCGTCGTCGGAGAGGCCGTCGCAGTCCTCGTCGAGGTTGCTGGCATCGCAGGCTTCCGCGGCTGCCGGGTTGCGGGTGGGGCTCGTGTCGGCACAATCGCCCCCACGCGTCACCCAGCCCGTCGCGCCGGGCGCGGTGCAGGCCAGCACGAACGAGGCCGAGTTCCCGTAGGTGTCGCCGTCGGCATCGACATACCAAATCGTCTGGCTTGAACCGACCGCCGCGTCGTTGTCGTTGCAGTCGCCGGGCGTGGAAGCGAAGTTGATCGCTGCGCCGCAGTCGAGCGTACCGGTGGTGCCGAGCGTGGATGACCCGACGCCATCGTTGTCGGCGTCGACGTAGCACCGCTCGAGCAAGTCGCAGTTCGCGTCGACCCCATCAGCGGCCGCGTCGCTCGCGCCTGGACGGACCGAAGGGTCGGTGTCGTCGCAGTCGTCGCTGTTCGTCGTCTCGTTGAACAAGGCGTCGCAGCGCGCGATCGGTGCGC
>JBJONI010000425.1:0-7523 GCA_046051915.1 Pseudomonadota bacterium | reverse complement strand
CACGAGGGCGCGCGCGCGCCGCCGCCCGCGCACGGCACGCCGGCCGTGGTCGTCGCCCCGCATCACGGCAGCCGGGCCGGCACCGCATCGCTTCGCGATGCCGTCGGCGGCGCCCGCTGGGTGTGGGTCTCGGTCGGCGCCGACAACCCCTACGGGCATCCGTCCGCGGAGGTGGCCGAGGTGGCCTGGCGAGCCCGAACCCCGATCTTGCGAACGGACACCCACGGCGCGCTCGTGCTGCACGTCGGGCCAGATGGCGTGCCCGACGTGGCGTGGTGGCCCTCCGGGCACGGTGGGTGGCTGAAGGCAGATGCCGCCCAACGCGCTGCTGAGTAAGCCATGGCATGTCCTACGAACGCCCCATCCTCAGCCGCTACCTCGATCCGGTCGAGCTGGTTTGGCTCGCCACCGCGCGTCGGCTCGGCCTCACGGTTCGACGAGACCCCGCCATCTTCTCGCGGACCGACGGGTCGGGCATGCTCTGGCTCGGCCCGCGCGACGACCTCGACGCCGACGACACGGTGGCGCAGATGCTTCTGCACGAGATCTGCCACTGGGTGACCAACGGCGTCGACACCTACCGAGACGAAGACTGGGGGTTTCCGCTGGACGACGCCGACGACCCTCGGGAGTTTGCCTGCTTGCGCGTCCAAGCCGCGCTCGCGGACCGACACGGCCTGCGCGGCATGTTCGGACCGACGGGCAAGTACAGGGCCTACTTCGATCGCATCCCGCCCGACCCGTTCACCGCCCTCGACGACTCGCCCGCCGAGGCCGAGATCGTCCGCATCGCGCGTGGGGTCTGGCCCGCGGTGGATGCGCCGCCCTTTGCACCGCACCTCGACCACGCGCTCGCGACCACGGCGGCGATCCGAGGGTTGGTTCAGCCCTTTCTGCCCGACTACGCGACCGAGGTCGACGGGGACCTGCTGCCCTCGCTGTGGAGCCGCTAAACCGGATCAGCCGCGCAGCCCGCCGTGTCCGCGACGCCACGACGACCAGTCGATCCCAAGGCGCCGCATCCGGGAGCGAAGCGTCGCCGGATGGATCCCAAGCCGCGCGGCGGCGCCGCCCTCCCCCTCGATGCGTCCGCCGGCGCGATGCAACGCCTCTGCGATCGCGCGCCGGTTCGCCTCCTCCAGCGTGCCGGCCGGCGTCGTCCCAGGGCTCACCGGGCCCGGAGACGCAGCCCCGCCGCCCAAGGCCGCCCCCACGTCGAGATGGCGTCCATCGCCGAGGATCGCGGCACGTTCCACGACGGCCGCGAGCTCGCGCACATTGCCTGGCCAGGCGTAGGCCGCGAGCAGCGCGACGTCCGAGGCCGTCGGCTCGATCGGGGCCCCGAACAGCCGCTGGCCCGCGCGGCGCGCGAAGTGCGCGGTCAGCATCGGGATGTCGTTCCGCCGCTCACGGAGGGGCGGAAGGCTGACAGGGAAGACGCTGACGCGGTACCAGAGGTCTTCGCGGAACCTCCCGTCCCGCACCAAATCCTGCATCGGCCGATGGGTCGCGGCGACGATGCGCACGTCGGCCGTCAACGTCCTCGCGCCGCCGACCCGTTCGAACGTCCCGTCCTGCAGCACCCGCAACAGGCGCACCTGCGCCGCCGCCGGCAACTCCCCGATCTCGTCGAGGAACAAGGTGCCGCCGTCGGCCCGCTCAAACCAGCCCTGTCGCGTCGCGATGGCGCCCGTAAAGCTCCCTCGCTCGTGCCCAAAGAGCTCGGAGTCGACCAACTCGGGGGGGATCGCACCGCAGTTGACGCGTAGGAACGGCCCCTGCGCGCGCCGGCTCCGGTGATGAATGGCGCGGGCGACGACCTCTTTGCCGGAGCCCGTCTCGCCGAGGATCAACACCGGCGCGTCGGTGCGCGCCACCTGGTCCACGCGCTCCATCACCGCCCGCAGCCCGGCCTCCGCACCGACGATCGCGTCCGAGACGTCCTGGCGGTCGAGGCGCGAGAGCAGGGCTCGTTTGTCGGCTTCTGCCGCCTCACGCAACCGGGCCAGCTCGGTCAGCCGCCGGTCGTTCGCCACCGCTGCGCCCATCGGCTCCAACAGGTCGGCGACCAACCCCGCGTAGCCCGCGATCGCCGACTCGCCGGTGACGACGAGCAGCGCCGCCGCGCCATCGCCCAGACGGAGCGGGCCCGCGATCGCCCAAGCGCCCGCAGGCGCTGCCGCCGCCGCCCCCACCGGGCCGGGGTCGCCTGGCACCAGCACGCTGACGCCGCCGACGGACAACCACTGCAGCACCGATTCGGTCTCGCCCGACTGCAACGTGGTCCGCCACGCGTGCCCGTCCGCCGGGTAGGCGGCGAGCGTATCGACGCGTCCTCCCGCAACATCCACATGGCGGAGCGCGATCGTGGCGAGCGGGATCACCCGTTCGACGAGCGGCCCAATCAGCGCGAGGGACTCATGCACGTCGAGGTGGCGACCGACCTCACGCCAGACATCCAGCAGCAGCCGTACCTGAGCGACCGGTGACATCAAGACCTCGCGGGAAAGACGCGTGACGTGGTGATCTCCACCTCGACCCGCCCACCGGGCTCTACCCCGTGGAGCAAGCTGCTACGCCGTGGAAACTGCGCGTGGAACGACTGCCCGTCGTCCAACACCGCCTCGACGCGCACGCGGTCGCCGAGCGGCAGCACGCGGCGCACCGTGGCGTGTCCGGCTGCCCCGTCGGCCGCGCGCCACAGCTTGAGGTCGTAGGCGCGAACCACCACGTGCACCGGCCCCGTCGCCTCGCTCGGCACGCGCAGCCCACCCAGCACGGCCACGCCGTCTGCGGCCGCCGCATCGAGCACGTTGACGTCGCCCACAAACCGCGCCACGAACTCGGTCGCGGGTCGGTCGAGGATGCCTTCGGGCGTGTCGGCCTGCTCCAGCTGCCCTTGCGACAGGATCATCACCCGGTCCGCGACCGCGAAGGCCTCCTCCTGATCGTGGGTCACGAACAGGGAGGTGGTGTGCACCTCGTCATGCAAGCGACGCAACCAACGCCGCAGCTCCTCCCGAACCTTCGCGTCCACCGCGCCGAACGGCTCGTCGAGCAGAAGCAGGCTCGGCTGGGGAGCAAGCGCCCGCGCGAGGGCGACACGTTGGCGTTGCCCGCCCGAGAGCTGCGCAGGGAGGCGGTCCGCGAGACCCGACAGGCCCATCAGTTGGCACAACTCGCGCACCCGCGCTTCCCGCTTGTCGGCCGATACGCCGCGCACTTGCAGACCAAAGGCGATGTTGTCGCCCACCGTCATGTGCCGAAACAAGGCGTAGTGCTGAAAGACGAACCCGACGTTGCGCTCCCGGACGTCCAAGGTGTCCACGCGCCGATCTTCGAGCCAGACCTCCCCAGCGTCCACCGTCTCAAGGCCGGCGATCATGCGAAGGACCGTCGACTTGCCGCTGCCCGAGGGTCCGAGGAGGGCGACGAGCTCTCCCGGGCGAACCTCAAAAGAGACGTTGCGAACGATAGGATTTCCACCGAGCTTCTTCTGAAGCCCTACCACCCGGATGCTCAAGGGGACCTCCGAGGACGACCGAGCGCCGTCAGCGCCGCGAGGAGCAGAATGGCGAGGAATGCCAGCACCAACGACATCGCGTAGGCCGCCTCTTCCTGACGTTCTTCCATCGCCGTGTGAATGAACGTCGTCGCTGTTTGGGTCCGCCCGCGGATGGCGCCCCCGACGACAAGCACCGCGCCAAACTCTCCGAGCGCCCGCGCGGCGGTCAGGGTCGCCCCCAACGCGACCGCACTCCGGAGGTTGGGGAGCGTGACCCGCCAGAACGTCTGCCACCCGGTGGCCCCGAGCGTGGCTGCGGCCTCCTCCTGAGAGGTCCCAAGCTCACGGAGCACAAGGATCACCTCGCGCGCGGTGAACGGGAGCGTCACGAACAGCGTCGCGAGGAGGATCGCGGGCCATTGAAACGGCACGACCACGCCCATCGATGCCAGCGGCGAAGCAAGCCAGCCGTTGCGCCCGAACAGCAGCAGCAAGGACAGGCCCGTCATCACCGGCGACACCGCGAGCGGCAGGTCGAGCAGCGCGTCCAACGCCGCGCGGCCGCGCATCGGGTCTCGAACCACCAGCCAAGCCGCGGCGACGCCCATCGTGACGTTCGCGACCACCACGACGGCGGTGACGGTGAGGGTTCGCGTCAGTGCGTCGATCGCTTCAGGTCGAAGCAGCCCCTCGATCGCGCGGTCTGGCGCCCCGACGACGACCGAGAGCAAGCTGAACAACGGAACGACGAGGATGGCACCGAGGTAGGCGAGGACGAGGCCGATCACCCACCGACGTACCCACCGATCAGACATGGCCCGCCCCCGCGGCGCGGCTGAGCGCGCGTGAGAGGGGATGCAGCGTCAAGCTCACGGCGAGCAGCACCACGCTGACCGCCGCGGCGGCGCCGGGGTTACCGGCCTCGACCTCGCCGAGCACGTACACGGGTGCGACCAAGGTCTCCCCCTGGATGTTGCCCGACACCACCGAGAGGCTCCCGAATTCGGCGACCGAGCGCGCGAACACTTGCACACCACCAGCGCCCATCGCGGGCAGCAGCGGCGGCAACAGGACCCGCCAGAACACCTGGGCGGGACGCGCCCCGAGGGTCACGGCAGCCTCCTCCTCCGCCGGATCGAGTTCCGCGAGGACCGGCTCGACCGCGCGGACGACGAACGGCAAGGTGACGGCGAGAAGGGCGAGCACGATGCCCGGCCGCGCATAGGCGACCCGCACGCCGGCGGCCTCGAGGACGCCGCCGAGCGGGGACGCGGGGCCGTACAGCGCGACGAGCAGGATCCCGACCACCAAGGTGGGGATCGACAGCGGCAAATCGACGAGCGCGCTCAACCAACGGTGTCCTGCGACGCGCCACCGCACGATCATCCACGCGATCGCGGTTCCGAACGGCACGTTGATCAGCGTCGCGATGCAGCCCGTCCAGGCCGACAGCCACAGCGCCTCCACGGCCGCCGGGGCCGTCACCGCGTCGACCAACCCCCGAAACCCCAACGCACCCGCCGCCGCGACCGTCGCCGCCAAGGGGAGAAGCACAAGCAACCCCACCCAAGCGAGGACCAGCCAACGCAACGGCGCGAACGGCTTCATCGGCGGCTCGCCGCGAGGGCCGCCGCATACACGCCGTCGTCTCCCAGCAGCTTGCCCTTGACGGCGCCCCACCCGCCGAGATCGTCGATCGTGAACAGCCCCGCGGACACCGGCCAGCCCGCGGGCGCCTCCCCGACCACCGGCCGCAACCCGTACTCCGTGAACGCGGTCTGGGCCTGAGGCGAGACGAGGAACGCGACGAACGCCGCGGCGAGGTCGGCGTTGCCATGCTTCGCCGCGTAGACATCGACAACGGCGACAGGATTGTCGATGCGGATCGTGCGCGCCGGAACGACATAGTCCATGGCGCGACCCTCTTTGCGGGCGACCAGCACCTCATTCTCGTACGTGATCGCCACGTCGCCGACACCCTTCTCGAACGTCGTGATCGACTCCCGGGCCCCCTTGTCCATCACCCGGACGCGACCGAGGACCTTCGACAACTGGCCGGCCGCTCCCGCTTCGTCGAGTCCACCGCGCAGCCCAGCCCCCCACAGCGCGGCGACGTTCCAGATCGCGCCGCCCGAGGTCCGCACGTCGGGGGTCAGGACCTCGACATCGTCGCGCGTCAGGTCCGCCCAGTCGGCGATGCCCTTGGGGTTCCCTTGACGGACGCCGAGAACCACGAGGCTCCGCGTGACCATGCCGCCCACGGCCGCCGTGTGCCAGTCGTGCGTGATCAAGCCCGCGTCCGCGACCGTTTGGATGTCCGGGTCGAGCGACAACGCGACCACGTCGGCCTCCAGACCGCCGACCACGGCGCGCGCCTGCGCACCCGAGCCTTGGTACGAAGCCTCGAAGACGACATTTTCACCCGTCTTTTCCTTCCAATGCGCAGCAAACGCCGGCAGGATCGCCTCGCCGTAGGCCTCACGGGGGGTGGTGTACGCCGCCAACGTCAAGGTGCGCGTCACGGGGGTCTCCCCCGACGGTGCCGCTTGGGTTCCAGCCCCCGAGCCGCCACACGCAACCAACGCCAACCAAGCCCAGAACATACGACCTCCCCCGCCCCGATGGGCATACAAGTTTCATGCCCCATCCATAGGGCGAAAGTGCAGCCTGCATGGCTGCGGATGGATCCAAGCCGCGACATGTCACGGCTTCTGCCGTCAGCCGTGACGGCTGAGGCGGCCGCCCGTCGCGGCCTAGAACATCACGTCGAGCTGCGTCGCCAAGGTGTGGGTCGCCGCGGCGAAGTCATCCCCGAAAACCGCCTGCCAGGTCGTCTGAACCTTGAAGCGATGGCCGTTACGGTACCAGTTGAGTCCGGCAGCGACCTCGTTGCGTTTCCCCTGCAACTCCGCGACGAACGCGGGGTCGGTCTCGCCGAGCGCGCCCATCTGGCTCCCGCGTGCCACCCACTCCACCCCAAACGGCGCATGGTAGCTGAGCTGCGCGACCCAACCATGGCCAGACCGTGCCCACTGCTCGGTGACGCTGCCATCGTCCGCCAAAAGGACCAGCGCGTCCTCCGCGGCCTGCCGCCGGACGTACTCTCCCTGAACCGCAACCCCGTGCCACTTGAACACGAGATCGGCCGCGGCGTGCAGGTAGTCGATCGTCCCGGCGGTCACCGTGGTTCCCGTCGTCGACTTCTGACGGTTGGTGTTGAGGTTGTAGGCGACGCTGCCTCCGAGCGCCAAGCCCGGCTTCGCGCGGTTCTCGAGGTCCCCCTCGCTGTCGTCATCGACGTCGCCGAAGGGCCGAAGCTCGAGGCGGCCGACGAACAACGCGCCTGCGGGCTTGCTGGAGGTCAGGTTCGTGCCGCCGCCGCCAAAAACCCCGACCCGGTACGCGAGGGGCGAACGATCGGCCCCGAGGTGATCGGAGTACACCGTGACGCCGACGTCGCGATCGAGCGTGAGTTCTCCCACCGGCCGTGGCCGGTCCGTCATCTGAAGGGCGAACTCCCGCACGGTACGCAGCCGGTCAAACGGTACAAAGTACTGCCCGACCTTGATGCTCGCGTCCCGGTGAACCTTGTAGTCGACGAAGGCATCGAAGACAGGCGAGGTCGCCCCGTCCCGGAAGTCCTTGCCGGCCACGGCGAGCTGCACCAGCCACGTGAACTTCGGGTCGAAGACATGCCCCTGAAACCACAGCCGCGCGGTGGCAATGGAAGCGCGTGTGGTCGGTGCATCGCCGGCACCGACGAACGACGCGTCGAACCGCGGCACGAAGCGCGCACGCACCGTGAACGCGTTCTTGCCGTCTGCAGAGCTCACGGTCAGGCCCTTGCCGGCCGCAACCTCCACCGTCGCGGGGAGCTTGGTCGGCTTGGCTGGGGCCGCGAGGACGGGGGCCGGCGGAGACACCGCGATGGGGTCGCCTTCGGCGGGTGCAGCCACCGCCGCGGCGGATGCAGGCGTCGAAGCCGGCAGAGGGGACCCCTCCTGCGCCCACGCCGACG
>JBJONI010000424.1:0-3518 GCA_046051915.1 Pseudomonadota bacterium | reverse complement strand
ATACTTTCCGCCACCGAAGGCCTTTAGGGTGGCGTCCTGGGCCGCGAGGATCTCGGCGTCCTGGGCGAAGATGTGGGCCGCCAGGGGCGCGATGACCAGACGCACCAACGCGCGCGGGAGCCGGCTCCGCAACGAAACGACCGCCCAGACCTCGGTCTCGTCGTCGGCGACGGGCGTGCAGAGGCCTCGCAACACGAGGTGGTTCTCCGACCCGATCGCGTACTCGACCTCCGACATCGAGGGCATCCGAAACCGGTCGAAGTGACGCACCTCCCCGCCCGAAGGCGAGAGCAGCCGGGCCACGAACCCCTTCGGCCGCGATTCCCCGATGTATTCGGCTTGAACGTGGTCCTCGAACCGCTCCACCACGCACCGGATCGGCTTTCGGTCCCCGTCCTTGCGGAACCAGCCCCCATGGAGGAACGCCGTATGTGGGACGTCGAGTGCGTTCTCGATGACCGCGTGGACGCTTCCACGCGTCCGCAGCGGTCGCACCACGGTGAGGTAGCGCGTGTCGTCGAGCTCCCCGAAGGTCGGCGGCAAACCCACGGCATCCCCGTCACGCTCACCCCAGAGCCAGACGAAGCCCTGCTGCTCGTGGACGACCCATCGCGGCACGCGTCGGGCGGGGGCCTCCGACGGCCCGTCGAGCGCCGGGATGTGCTTGCAGGCGCCGTCGCCCCCGAAGACCCAGCCATGGTAACGGCAACGCAGGCCATCGGGCTCGACCTTGCCGTCGTGAAGCGGGACGTTGCGGTGCGGACACCGGTCGAGGACCGCGTGAAGGGCGCCGTCGGGCCCCCGCCACAGGACGATGGGCGTTCCCCAGAGCGTGCGGACGACGGGGCTGCGGCAGATCTCCTCGGCGCGCGCGACGACGTACCATGCGCGTTCGACGCGCGGGCTCAGGGCCGCCACCGGCACGAGTCCGGGCTCCGTCTGGCTCATTCGCGCACCTCGCCCACCAAGAACGTGTCACCGCCCCCGTTGCTCACCAACGTCAGCGCGCCCTCGACCGAAGCGATCGCGACCCCGCCTCGCCCCACGGAGAGCTGGACCTCGACCGGCTTGCTGTCGAGCGTTGACAGCGCGAGCCCCCAGTAGCGGATGTGGGCCTCTCCCCCGTACCATCGGCCCGACCAGGGCCCCGCATTGGCGCACAGCACCGACGTGTTTTGCTCGACCGTCCCGAGCACGGTGCCGTCGGCGTCGCGGACGTCACCGGTGACCTCGAGCAACGTGTCGTCACCGAGCGCCCCGTCGACGACGATCCCGAAAGCGGTGTAGGGGGCGCCCCCTTGCGGCGGGATGCCAACGTGCGCCTCGGTGGCCTCGCGGAGGCTCGGACCCTCGGAATCCACGCGGGCGTCGAGCCCGACGGGGCCTTGGTCACACCCGATGGGCGCCGGCGGGGCCTCGCACGAAGCGCCCGCGAAAGCCACGGCTGCCAGCCTCAGCACCGGACGGAACATCGCGCCTCCCCGTGGCTCCTCTAGCCGATGGCCTTCCAACGTGCGCGTGCCGAGGCGACGCGGCGTGCGTCGTCGTGGCGGAGCCCCCATGCCCACGTGGCGAGCGCCTCCAAGCGCCTCGCGGCAAACCAAGCGACGTCGTCCAGACCTTCGGGATGAAGAGCCAGAGCCGCATCCACGCCGTGCGCGGCGGCGACAGCGACGGCGTCGGCGTAGCGGTGGTCGGGGCGCGCCTGGCCTGCGTCGATCACGGTCAGGTGCCCGCCGTCGCGGCGCAGATGGTCGGCGCGAAGGTCGCGATGCGCCCAGCCGCGGCCGTACCCGGCGAGGGCGGCGAGCCCTGCAGCTGCGGGTGGGGCGTCCAGCCCGACGCGACGGGCCGCCGACGCCCAGCGCTGCATCAGCGCCGTCTCCAGCGGCAGCGGGTCGTGCGGGACCGGCAGCGCGCGCAGACGCCGACACCAATCCGCAAGCTGATGCCACGCCTCGACGTCCTCGGGGCCGACGACGGCCCCGCGCGCGTGCTCGGTGACGACCCACGGCCCCTGCTGCAAGCGGAGGGCGACCACGTTCACGCCCGCCCCATCGACCGACCGGAACACGTGGAGCGCGTCCACTTCGCGCCGCGCGGCGGCCGAAGTCTGGTGCCGCTTGACCCAGCCGCACACCTCGTCGCCGAGTCGCACCGGCCACGTCGCAGCCTGCTCCCCCTCCCCTCGCTGCCCGAGCCGCGCGGCCTCGCCAAAGGCCGCGCGGGCGATCACAGCACCGTCTTCAACCACGGCAGCTTGCCCGCATACGGCGGGTAGCGAAGCGGGAGATCGAACACGGTGGAACCCGCAGAGCTGAGGACCGACTTGTAGTGGGTGAAAGCGTCGAAACCAGCCTTTCCGTGGTAGGCGCCCTGCCCGCTCGTTCCGATGCCGCCGAACGGCAAGTTGGCGTCCGAGACGTGGAACATCGTGTTGTTGATGCAACCGCCCCCAAACGAGACCCGCTCCACGATGGTGTCGATGTCGGCTTGGCGCTCGGTGAACAGGTACAGCGCGAGCGGGTTGGGGTTGGCCGCGATCAACCCGATCGCGTCTTCGACTCGGTCGATCGTGAGGATCGGAAGAATCGGGCCGAAGATCTCCTCCTTCATCACCGCGTCGTCGAACGTGACGCCCGTGAGGATGGTCGGCGCGATGTAACGGTCCGCGGCGTCGGTCTGACCGCCATGCGCGACCTTGCTCGGGTCGATCAACCGTTGGACACGCGCAAAGTGGCGGTCGTTGACGATGCGACCGAAGTCCGGCGACGCCTGTGGGTTGTCTCCGAACGCGCGTTGGAGGTAGGCCTTGAGCTTGTGGACCAGCGCCTGCTCGTGCTCCTTGACGCACAGGACGTAGTCGGGCGCGATGCACGTCTGGCCCGCGTTGGACCACTTGCCCCAGCCGAGGCGCATCGCCGTACTGTCGAGGTTGGCCGAAGGCGCGATGATCGCGGGACTCTTGCCGCCAAGCTCCAGCGTGCACCGCGCCAGGTGGTCGGCCGCGGCGTGCGCGACCAGGCGGCCCACGTTGGTGCCCCCCGTGTAGAAGAAGTGGGCCCAGGGAAGCTTGAGCAGGGCTTGGCTCTCCTCGATGCCGCCCTCGACGCACGCGACGTGCTCTGGGGAGAACGTCGATCGCACGAGCTCGTGGATCAACTGGCTCGTCGCCGGTGAGAGTTCGCTGGGCTTGAGTGTGACGGGGCAGCCGGCCGCGATCGCGCCGACCAGCGGCTGAACGCCGAGTTGAAACGGGTAGTTCCAAGCGCCGAGTACCAACGACGGGCCGATCGGCTGCGGGTGCACGCGGCTCACCGACGGCATCGCCACGACGGGCGGCAGGCTGCGAGACGGGGTCATCCAAGCATCGAGCGAGGCGATCGCGTGTCGGCAATCGCCGAGGACCATCGAGGTCTCCATCGCGTAGGCTTCCAACTCGTTCTTCCGGAGGTCGGCGTACAGCGCCTCGGCGATCGCCTTCTCCCGTTGGGCCACGGCGCTCTGAAAGGCCTTGA
>JBJONI010000423.1:0-5802 GCA_046051915.1 Pseudomonadota bacterium | reverse complement strand
GTGACCGGCCACGATCTTTTCGACGTCGCGCTGGGACTTGTGACAGAACGAGCAGGTGAGCCCGCTCGTCGCAGGGGGACGGACCATCGCATCCTCAGAGGCGCCGCGCGCCGCGTCCCTTCCCTGTAAGGCCCGAACCGGGGTCCCGCAACGGGGGGTGCCGCGGTCGTGACGCTGTGCGATGATGCGGCGCGGAGGTCAGATGGGCATCCTCGACGGCCTGTATGAAGCGCTGGGTGTCGCGCCAGGGGCGACGGACGAGGAGCTGAAGAAGGCGTTTCGAAAGATCGCACGAACGTGCCATCCCGATGTCGCCGGCGACGACCCCACCAAGGCCAAGACGTTCCTCGACGCCCGCGAGGCGTACGAGACCCTCATCGACCCCGCCAAACGCGCAGCGCTGGAGGCGGCGGTTCCGCGGCCCGGGACGACCCGCCGGCCCAAGCGAGGCGCCGAGGATCACGGTCAGTTCTTCCGCGCGTTCTACAAGCGCGCCTCCGGCGTCGATCCCGGAAGCCCGGCGCGCCCCCCCAAGGGATCCCCCACGACCGGGCGCGGTGCGTCGTTCTTCGACGGGGGAGGCCCGGCGGGGCAAGACTTCGTCGACGACGTGTTCAAGGACTTCGGCTTCGGAGGTTCGGGCGGAAGCAGCGCAGCGCGCGTCCGTGCCGGGAACGCCGCGCCGTCGGCGCACGGCGGACGCACACGACGCGGCGACGATGTCCTGCTCGACCTCGACATCGAACCGCTGGTGGCCCAAACCGGCGGGACCCTCACCGTGCCTGTGGTTCACCTCGGCCGCGACCCCGGTTGGCGCGCCGGCGACCCGAGCCCGGGCGTGCAACCCACCCAAACGCGCGTCAGCATCGACGTCCCTCCTGGCGTCCGACACGCAAGCCATCGCCGCCTCCCTGGCCTCGGCGATGCCGGACCTTGGGGAGGCCCCCCCGGGGACCTCGTCGTGCGCTTCCGCATCGCCGACGGCGGTCACGCGGCCGACCCTCCCCCACCGGCCCCTGACGCGGAGCCCAAGGCTGCAGGCGTCGAAGTTCGCCAGCCACTGCCGCTCACGCTGGGCGAAGCCGCCCTTGGGGGCAGGGTCGAAGTCACCACCCCACAAGGACGCGTGCGGATCGCGATCCCGCCCTGCACCTCATCGGGACGCGCCTTCCGACTCCGTGGCAAGGGTCCGGTCGGGGCCGACGGCGCCGCGTTGGACCTCGTGCTCGAGGCACGCATCGTGTTGCCAGCCACCTTGGACGAGGCCTCGCGCACGCTCCTCGAACAGTTCGCTGAACGCAACCCTGAGGTGCCCGAACGCTGACGGGCCCCTCAGGGACCGATCCATCCGACGAGCGCGATCCCCGCGCTCAGTCCATCCCAGGCGAACGCCTCGCGACGGGCTTCGATCGTGGGCGGCGCCTTGCGAACGTCGGCGGTACCCCACCAGGAACCCGACCACCCCACCTCGGCCTCGAGCGAGAGGGGCGAGCGTCCTTGCGACTTGGGTGCGCCGATCGACGCCCGGACGCCAGCGCCAACCCCACCGCCCATGACGCCGGACATCGTGTACGGATCGACGTTGGATGGCGAACCGAGATCGTTCTGGGCCGGGTCAAGGAGGACGCGGCTGTTTCCGGCGAGCGCATGGTACATCCCCGCCCAACCGCCGCGCAGATCGAGGGCGCCATACGGGGCCACCGGTCCGCGAACGGGCGCCGCGACGTCGACGCCCAGCTCGGCGAGCGCCGTGAACCCAAAGGCCTTGTGGGTGCCGTCGTCCTCGACACGCACCGACAAGCCATCGATGTCCGTGCCCCACGTCAGCGTGTCCACGCCCTGCGCGAAGCCGAGCCGAACGCCCGTGCGCAGCATCACCGACGGCGTCAACGCGACGCGCACGGGAACGCTGAGCGTGGGCCCTGGCTGCAGGTGGGTGTCGACCGCACCTCGGTCGCGAAAGTCGGTCTGCACCCCGGCGCCGACGCCGACGCCAACGGCTGGGGCCGCCGCAGCGGTCGCTGCCATCCAGCAGGCCGAAGACAAGCCAGCGAGGAACAACCCGCACCCCCCGAGAGGCCGTATCCTGTCCCCCCGTGCGGGGCACCCGAGCCCGTTGACACCCTCGCTGAGCGCGATAAACGCCCGGCCATGGCTCGGTAGCTCAGTTGGTTAGAGCATGCGGTTCATACCCGCAGGGTCGTCGGTTCAAGTCCGACCTGAGCCATACCTTCCCTTCGCTCGCCTTCGGCTCGCTGCGCGCATCGCCTTCGGCTCGCTTGCGAAGGACGTCGGGCGCCGAACGAGACCCAGCCCCACCTCCACGCGCGCTGCGTCGCTCCGCGGCGCGCGACCTCCGCCTTCAAGCGTCGCGACGACGGAAGCGTTACGCTTGGGGTTCCGCGTCAGGAGCGAACCATGCGCATCTCCCGCGCGCAACCATCGATGTTCGCGCTGCTCGCGACGTTCGCGCTGCTCGCGATGTTCGCGTTCGCCTGCGCGCCTTCCACCGCGGCGCCGACCGACCCGCCGGAAGCCGCCCGGCCGATCGCCGCCACCGCCGCACCACCGACCACGCCGGCGCCCACGGCCCCAGGACGAACGGACGCGACGTACGACGACTGGCTACGTTCGGTCGGGGTTGACCCCGCGCTCGCGCACGAGGCGACCCTCGCCGGCCCACCTGGTTGGCGCTTCTTCTACGCTTCGCGCACACCCGGGGACAAGACCTTCCCCGCCGCTGTTTACGCCGGCGGCCTCGTCCACGCCCAAGCATCCGACGGGTGGGACGACCTTCTGCGAGCCGGTAGCGTCGAACAGGTGGCCTCCGCGGTGACTTGGCTGCTCGGCAACGGCACCTGGCTCGCGCCCGGCTCGCCGCTGTGGTCCAAGGTGCCCGCGAAGGGGGAAGGACACGTCGCCGCGCCCCAGCGTACCTTCACGGACGGCCACGTGACGGTGGAGCTATGGCTCGCTGAGCCCCCCTCGTTCGCGCCGTACCGGGTGCGGATCGTCGCCCGCGGCGTCGACGTCGAACGCACCTCGCTGCCGCTCCACCGCGTCCTCGACGAGCCCTCTGTCCCGCAGCCCCACGAACCGCGCCCCTGAGGTCCCATGCCTTGGCTCTTCCTCGCCCTGTGGGGTTGCGACCCCGCCCACCACGCTGACGCGCCGCGTTGTGACGGCGGCGAATCGCAGGCAGCCCTCGTCCGCGAGCTCACCTTCCTTCGCGCAACGGACGGCGTCAGCGAGGGCTTCGACCTCGACGGCGCGATCACGGACGCGGGCGACACCACCGGGTGCGGCATCCCCGACGCCACCTCTCCGAGCGGTGTGGGTGGGATCGACAACGCGCTCGCCTCGTTGCTGCCGTTCTTGGAGGCCACGGAGGCCGCCGCCCTCGAGCCGTTGATCGCAGCCGCCATCCGCGAAGGTGGGCTGATGATGGTGCTGCGATGGGCGGGCATCGACGATCCCGACTTCGACACCTGCGTCACCGTCGACGCGATGAGCGGCCTGCCCCCGGTGCTCGTCGGGGCCAACGGCGTGCTGCTGCCGTCCCAAACGATCGACATCGACGGCACGGCACCGACCTCCAGCGTGGTCGGCGGCACGATCGAGGACGGGGTGCTTTCGGCCGGCCCGTTTGCCCTGACCATCCCGTTTCGGGTGCTCGACGCCGACATCGACCTCGTCCTTCGCGACGTGCGCATCGAGCTCACCCCCGACGGCGAGGACCAGTGGCGCGGCATCGTCGGCGGCGGCGTCGACGTCGCCGACATCCTGACCTCCCTCGAACCTCTCGCGATCGACGGGACCCTCAAGGCCGCGCTCGGCGGATTGCTTGGCAACGCCGCCGACCTCGCGCCCGACGCGTCCGGAGCGTGCACGCGACTGTCGGCCCAGATCGCGATCGAAGCTGTACCCGTCTTCCTCTACGAACCGCAGTGACCGACGGCCAGCCTCGTGCATGGCCGACCCGCGGGAGGCGCCGATGAGCCTGCACCTCGCGGCCGAGCGTGGCGCGATCGCCGAACGGGTCCTGCTGCCCGGGGATCCGCTGCGCGCACGTTGGATCGCGGAGACTTGGCTGACCGACGTCGTCTGCTACAACACCGTCCGCGGCATGCTGGGTTTCACCGGCTTCTGGAAGGGCGCGCGCGTTTCGGTCCAAGGAACCGGGATCGGCATGCCCTCGATGGCCCTCTACGCGACCGAGCTGTTCCGCGATTTCGGGGTGAGCGAGGCGATCCGCGTCGGAACGTGTGGCGCGTTGCAGGCCGACATGGCGCTCGGTGACCTCGTCGTCGCGATGGCGGCCTCCACCGACTCGGGCATGCACCGCCGGACAACGCGTGGGCTGGACCTTGCGCCAAGCGCGGACTGGGAGCTGCTGCGGGCCGCGGTGGAGGCCGCCAACCGCCTCCCGGGACCCTGGACGTCGCATGTTGGCGGGGTCGCGTCGATGGACGCGTTCTACGACGAGACCGACGCGGTCGCCGCCCTCCGTGCCCATGGTGTGCTCGCCGTCGAGATGGAGGCGAGCGCGCTGTACGCGGTGGCGGCCCGCCATCGGGCGCGCGCGCTCGCGATCCTCACCGTCTCGGACCACGTGACCACGGGGGACGCGCTCACGCCCGAAGCGCGGGAGCGGACCCTCGCGCCGATGATCGACGTCGCCCTGGCGGCACTCCTCGCCCGTACCGACCGCGTTTGACCTCCTCCTGACAAGCTTGCGCGCGAGGGCGACCGGCCCGGCGCTATCGTCGGGCTCCGCACGTCCCTCGGAGGGTCCTTGTCCCACGCTGCCCGCTGGTCCGCACTCGCCGCACTCGCCGCGCTCGCCGCCTGCGGCAACGCCCCTGAGGTCGAGCCGCTCTCCGACCCCGCATGGCCGCTGAGCCCGGGCGAAAGCGAGGCCACCGAGTTGGACGGGGAAGATACGGGCGACTCCGGCGGCGCCGTCTCGACGGTGCAGCGCAGCTGCGGCACGTTCATCAGCGAGTCACGCATCGCCGAAGTCGAAGCCCAGCACGTGTTCTCCTCGAAGGCTCCTACCGGCCCCCTCCACATCCTCACGACGCCCCAGACCTTCAACGTCTACGTCCACGTGATCCAACGTCAGGGGAGCAGCCCCGTCACCGCGCAGCAGATCACGGATCAGATCGCGGTCATGAACGCGGCGTACGCTCCGGCGAACGTCAGCTTCAGCCTCACTTCGACCGACTACACGAACAACGGCACTTGGTATACGGGGTGCGCCGCCGGCTCGGAGCGCGCGATGAAACAGGCCTTGCATCAAGGCGGGGTCCGCGCCCTCAACCTGTACCTGTGCGCCCCTTCTTGGGGGGTCCTCGGACTCGCGACCTTCCCGTGGGACTACACCAGCGACCCGTCGATGGACGGTGTGGTGATCCTCGACAGCAGCCTCCCCGGTGGCACCTCGGCCCCGTACAACCGGGGCGACACCGCCGTGCACGAGGTCGGGCACTGGCTCGGCCTGTACCACACCTTCCAAGGGGGGTGCAGCAGCCCCGGCGACCGCGTGGGCGACACCCCGCCGGAGCGCTCGGCGGCCTCGACGTGCAACTTGCAACGCGACACCTGCGGCGGCGGCGGCACCGATCCCGTGAAGAACTACATGGACTACACGCCCGACGGCTGCATCGACCAATTCTCCACCGGGCAACTCAACCGCATGGGCACCATGGTGACGCAGTACCGCTGACCGGAGGCTGACCGGAGGCTGACCGGAGGCTGACCGGAGGCTGACCGGAGGCTGACCGGAGGCTGACCGGAGTC
>JBJONI010000422.1:0-3962 GCA_046051915.1 Pseudomonadota bacterium | reverse complement strand
CGTGGTGAATGCCCTGGGGGCGAT
This sequence comes from Pseudomonadota bacterium, assembly GCA_046051915.1. Classification (GTDB taxonomy): domain Bacteria; phylum Myxococcota_A; class UBA796; order UBA796; genus JBEIFN01. The sequence continues at coordinate 3,938 of JBJONI010000422.1, read as the reverse complement.
CGCGATCGCCACCGAGATCGGCCTCGGCTTTGACGAGATCCAACGCGGACTCGACGGTTTTGGTGGGGTGCAACGGCGGTTCACCGTACGTGGTGAGGAGGCCGGGGTCATGGTCGTCGACGACTACGGCCACCACCCGACCGAGATCGAAGTGACCCTGCGCGCCGCGCAAGAGGGGTTCTCCAGCCGGCGGATCGTCGCGGTGGTGCAACCGCATCGGTTCACGCGGCTGCGTGACTTGTGGGAGGAGTTCGCGACGTGCTTCAACGGCGCCGATGTGGTGCTGGTGGTGCCGGTGTACGCGGCGGGCGAAGCCCCCCTTCCAGGTGTCGACCACGAGACGCTCGTGGCGGCGCTGCGAGAGCGAGGACACCGCGGCGTGCACGCGGCGGGGAGCTTGCCGGCCGCCGGCGCTTGGCTGCTGGAGCGGGCAGCGGCGGGCGATCTGGTCGTCACGCTGGGGGCCGGGAACGTCAACGAGATCTGCCAGCCGCTCCTCGACGGCCTTCGGCAGCGCGGCGCGGCCCTGTGATCGCTCCTCGCGAGGGCGTGGTCGTGCGGCTCGACGAGGCCCTTGGGCGTCACGCGCCGCTGCGGGTCGGTGGACGTTGCGATGCCTGGGTGGTCGTGCACCGCGAAGGCGCGTTGGTCGACACCCTCGCCGACCTGCGCGATGCAGGGTTGGCGCGCACGATGTGGGGCGCGGGCACCCGCTTGTGGGTGCGGGACGGGGGGCTCGCGGGCGCCGTCGTCCGGTTGGGGCGCGACTTCGAGGACGTGACGGTGACGGCGTCGCAGGTCGTCGCCGGGGCGGCGGTGCCGCTCGCGCGGCTCGCGCGCTTGGGGCCTCCGGCTTGGGCGCGGTTGGCCACGGAACCCGGAAGCGTCGGGGCCTCGATCCTGCACGACGCGGCGTGGGAGCCGTGGGTGGCGTCGATCACCGTGGTCGCGCGTGGCGGCCTCAGGACGTGGTCGTGGGCGGATCTGGCGGCCAAGGGCGGCAGTCCTGTCGTCGTCCGCGTGCAGTTGCGCCGTGACATCGACGCGCCGCCGCCTGGTCGCGACGCTTCGTGGCTCGGCGCCTTCCGCGCGACGGGCCGCAAGGCCGACCTCGAACGTGAGCTTCGCGTCGCGGCCCTGCGTGGGGTCCGGCTGCGTCAGGTGCTGCTGCCGGCGCGGGGGCCGGCGACGCCGGTCAACCTCGGTGGTGCCGACGCCCGTGATGTCGGGTTGTTGCTCCAGTCGATGCGGGATCGGCTCGAGAAGGAGCGCGGGACGCCGACGGAAGAGACCTTCCGTTGGGCTGGGCGCGCTTGATGGCGGGCCGAACGGGCGATAGCGGCGCGCAAGGAGGCCGCGTGGCAAGCCGCGTTGTCCGTGGTTTGGCGTGGGGCGTGGGCCTGCTCGGGCTCGCGTTCTTCGCGTTGCGGCCCGACCGGATCGTCGTCGAGCGCGTCGTCTTTGAAGGCACGCAGCGGGCTGCTGTCGGGGAGCTCCGTCACATGGCCGACGTCGAGAACGGGACGACGCTGTGGAGCGTCAACGTGGACGAGGTCGCGGCGAACGTCTCGCGGCACCCTTGGGTCAAGGCGGCGAAGGCCGAGCGGCGGTGGCCGGACGCGCTGGTCGTGCGGATCGAGGAGCGTACGCCGAAGCTGCTCGCGGCGTGGGGTGGCACGCTCTACTACGTCGACGAAGCGGGTGTGCCGTTCTTGGTCGCGGAGCCTGACGATCTCGACCATCCTGTGCTGATCGGACTGAGCGAGGAACTCGACGCGCTCAACCCCAAACTGTCGTGGTACGTCCTCCACGATACGCTCTGGCTGCTCGACGCGCTCGAGGCGCGGAAGCTCGTGCCGACAGCGCAGGTGGCCCAGATCACGTTCGAGCGGACGCGCGGGTTCACGTTCACGCTCAAGGGCGGGACGCGCGGGCGGCGCACGTCGGAGATCCTGATCGTGCCCGGCGACTATGACCGTCAGCTCGACCACCTGGCGCGCGTGCTGGAAGAAGGCGTCGAGATCGGCGCGCCGGTGCGCATCGATGTCGCGCCGCCGCGGGTGGCGTTGGTGCGCAAGTTCGACGGGGCCGAGGCAGAGCCTGAGCCGCCCGCGCCTGCAGCGGAGGCGTCCTCGGCGCCGTCTGCAGCGACCGTCGTCGCGCCCACGACGGTCCCGGCCGGGGCGACGGACGTGGTGTCGGCGGAGGAAGCGAGCGCGGAGGGCGACGGCGACGGACCGCCGGAGCGCGTCGGTGCCTCGGCGACGTCGGTGAAGCCTGCCCCGGGCGGCGGGGGAGCGGCGGAGCAGGCGAGGGCGCCCGCCGGGGACGGGGCGGCCGCCGACGAGGCCGAAGCTCCCTGAGGTACGCCCAAGGTCGCGCCGGACGTGGGTTCCGTGTTACGCGCGGGCGGATCGGGAGGCGGACATGGTGGACTTCGGCGAGGACGATGTCGCGGTCGGGGCGCGGATCAAGGTGATCGGCGTCGGGGGCGCCGGCGGCAACGCGCTCAACACGATGATCCAGTCCGGGTTGCAGGGCGTGGAGTTCATCGCGATGAACACCGACGCGCAGGATCTCCGGCGGAGCCTCGCGCCGCGCCGCTTCCAGCTCGGGGCGCAGCTCACCAAGGGACTCGGCGCAGGCGCCAACCCTGAGGTCGGCCGTGAGGCGGCGTTGGAGGACCGTGATCGGATCGCGGAGCTGATCGTCGGTGCCGACATGGTGTTCATCACGGCCGGCATGGGCGGCGGCACGGGTACGGGCGCGGCGCCGGTGATCGCGCAGGTGGCGCGGGAGTGCGGTGCGCTGACGGTGGCGGTCGTGACGCGTCCGTTCGCGTTCGAGGGCAAGCGTCGGCGCCGTCAGGCCCAGGACGGCATCGATGCGCTTCAGTCGTGCGTCGATACGCTGATCACGATCCCGAACCAGCGGCTGCTGTCGATGGCGAACGAGCGGACGCAGATGAAGGAAGCGTTCCGGATGGCCGACGAGGTGTTGTTGCAGGCCGTGAAGGGGGTCGCCGACCTGATCCACTACACGGGCGAGGTCAACGTCGATTTCGCCGACGTGCGCACGATCATGAGTGGCAAGGGCGTGGCCTTGATGGGCGTGGGCACGGCGGCCGGCGACCACAAGACGGTCGAGGCGGCCCAGCGGGCGATCAGCTCGCCGCTTCTCGACGAGGTGAGCATGATCGGCGCGACGAGCGTTTTGATCAACGTCACCGGTGGACAGGATCTGACGTTGTACGAGGCGCATGAGGCACTCACCCTGATTCAGGAAGAGGCCCACGAGGACGCCCAGGTGGTGTTCGGCTGGGTGATCGACGAGACGCTGAAGAACGAGGTCCGGGTCACCGTGATCGCCACGGGGTTCCAAGAATTGCGTCAGGTCACCACGCCGGCGAACAGTTCGCGGGCTCCCGAGCGCACGAGCCCGATCGGGGCGTCGCCGGCGCGCGCGCCCGTGGGCCGCAAGGATCGAGGCGGTCCCGACCGGATGCAGGATGACTACGACATCCCGACGTTCTTCCGGAATGCGGACTGAAAAAGCGGCGTAGAACGCCGACCCAAGATTTTTAATTTCGTCGTCGTGTGGGGCGTCACCCCACACGCGCCCCACATCCGTGTACCCTCATCCTCGACGGGGGTGGGCGTGGCACGTGGGCTGGGCGTTTCGGTGCGGGCCGTCGGCGGGTCCGATCGGTGGCGCGTGCGCTGGCGGGAGGCGCGGCGCGAAGGGGGCGTGGGCGCGAGCCAGCAGCGCGAACGGGTCGTCGTCGGCGAGGCGGCGGCGTGGGAGCTGGCCGCGCGCGTCGAGCGCGACCTCGGGGCCCACGGGGCGTTCCTCGACGCCGCGCCGACCGACGAAGCCCGCGAGACCGTCGCGGCGTTCGACCAAGCCGGCGTCGCGTTCCTCACGCACAAGGCAGCGCG
>JBJONI010000421.1:0-4877 GCA_046051915.1 Pseudomonadota bacterium | reverse complement strand
AGGGCGGCTGGGGGGCGACGGGTGGGCTCGGAACGGGCGTGGCCGCGCGGGCTTTGCCGCGTTCGCGTCGGACCGGCAGCGCGGCGGGCGCCGGGAGGATCAGGGCGGACGTCGGCGTGTGGGACAGCCAAGCAGAACGCCACAATCGCCCCGTGGCGCGAGATGTCGTGCTCGGGGGCGCCGGGAGGTCGCCGAAGTCCTCATTCCCTTCCACGTCCTGCGGGCCGGTCATGCGGGGGCGCCTCGCTCCGGGGCATCGGCGAGCGTCGCGAGGTCTTGCTCTGTGAACTCCAGCCGGCGTTGGCTCGATGCACTGAAGCCGACACCGGCGAGGCGCAGGCGAACCCAGCGCGCGATGAGCGCATCGGGGCGGACGCCGAGTCGGGCCGCCGCCGCGATCACGTCGAGGCTGGCGTTCTCAGGCATGCGTCACCTCGGCTGTCGGCTCGTCGCCGGGCAACAGCAGGCTCGCGGGCAGGGTGACGGTGCGGAGGACAACGCGTGCTGCGGCGAGGTCGTCCGCTTCGGACCACAGGGCCGCGAGGCCAGGGAGCAAACGGCTCCACCATGCGTCGGGCGGTGCGGCGGGGAGCTCGATTTCGATCGCGACGAGGCCCTCGTGGGTCCCTTGGACGACCCGCGCATCGGGGGCGAAGGGAAGGAGGGCGCTGTACAGCCCCTCGACCACGCGCAGCGCCACGTGGAGGTCGAGCGAGGCGGGCTGGCCCCGGCGCGGTGGGCGAGCCGTCACCGGGAACAAGGCGCTGAGGAGTGCGGGCGCGTCGGCCGGGGCATCGATCGCCAGCGCGACATCCAGCTCGAGGGGCTCGGCGTCGAGCGTGACGGGTCCGGGGTCGGCGGCTTCCCGGGCGGCGGCGAGCCGCTCGCTTTGCGCGGCGTGGTGGGCGAGGAGCGCTTCGCGGTAGGTCTCCGGCAGCGTGTCCAGCGCGCTCGCTTGGGTCTCGAAGCGTGCGTGCTCTTCAAAGAGCCGGGTGAGCCCCTGCGCGTGTAGCGTCGCCAGCAGGCGACGTTCCCGCTCCTCGCGCAGCTCGGCCGTGCGCTTCCCGCGGGCATGGAGCGCGCGGGCTTGGGTCGTCAGCCGCTCGATCAGGGTCCCGCGCGCGCGCGCCGCGAGCGTCGCGGGAAGGGCGGTCTCTTCGAGTGTGATCGCGTCCCGCCGCGCCTTGAGTTGGCGTTCGCGACGTTCGAGCTCTTCGCGTACCGTCGCGATGCGGGTGAGTTCGGCGTCGATGCCGTCCACTTCCGCCCGAAGGCGCGCCTCTGCCTCGTGCCGCCAGTCATCAACCTCTCGCAGCAGGGCACCAAGGCCTTGCTCCTCCGCGTAGGTCGGCGCGAGCGCCGGCGACACGCCGGGGTTGGTCATGCTGGCAGGGTCCAGGTTCCAAGATCCCATGGGACGCCCCCCGACCGGTATCGTACCCCACAGCGCGTGGGGCCAACAAGGGAACGTTCTACTCGCAGGTGGCCCACAGGCCATTCGCCCGCACCGATGCCAGCCGTTCTGCCGCGATCATCTCCGCCTCAAAGCGAAGCGGCTCGACCCAGTCCTCGTCAAAACGTCGGGCGTAGCCTGCGAGGAGCATGTAGGTGTTGATCAGGACGCGGGCGGTTGGCTCGGTGCCGCCCGTGTCACTGACCACGACGTCCGCGCTGGCTTCGAGCTCGTCGAGCACCCGCGGGTCGAGCAGATTGCGGGCCTCATCGAGGTCCATCCAGACGTAGGCCAGCGTGCGGCCGTAGACGTCGGTGCAGGTGCGGTCGAACGCGAGCGTGACGAAGCGGTTCGTGAGCACCCGCCGCAGCTCCTGGGCGGCGATGTCGGCGTAACAGTCGGCGGACTTGCCGGGCTTCTCCGTCTCAGGGGCGTCGATGCCCAGCATACGGAACCGCTCGCCGCCGAAGGCCTCCCCGCAGGTGAAGCCGTCGAACGTGTCGCCATCGACCGTGCAGGCGACGCGGACATCCCGCTCGGGCGCGCAGATGCGCACGGGGCTGTTCTCGTCGGAGATCAGCGGCGGCGCTTCGTACGGCGTCGTCGGCAGGTCGGGCGGCCGGTAGCAGGCCGTCGCGAGCAGCAGCGTCAGGAGGGGTCGCATGGTCGGGGGGTATCGCCGACGCGGGGGGACGTCACCCTTTGACGCTGCCTGCGGTGAGCCCTTCGACGAACTGGCGTTGCAGGAGAAAGAACAGGGCGACCACCGGCAGGCTGACGAGGATCGAACCGGCGGCGAACGGGCCCCACGCTGTGCCGTAGTCGTCGACGTAGCGCTGAAGGACGACCGGAAGCGTCCAGTGCAGGGGATCGTCCATCAGCGTGGCCGCGAGGATGAACTCGTTCCAACTGGTCATGAACGAAAACAGGCCTGTCACCGCCAGCGCGGGGCGCGACAGCGGCAGGACGACGCGGGTGAAGGTCTGCCACCGGGTGCAGCCGTCGAGGGCAGCGGCCTCGAGCAGCGCGGTGGGGAGCGTGTCGAACCATCCCTTGAGGGTGAACACGGAGAACGGGACGCTCGTCGTGGCGTACACGAGGATCAGGCCGAGGTTGCTGTTGAGGAGCCCGAGCGTGTCGAGCAACAGGTACAGCGGCACGGAGACGACGACGCTGGGGAACATCTGCGTCACGAGGAACGCCGACATTCCGCGATCTCGACCCGGGAAGTCGAAGCGACTGAGCGCCCACGCCGCCGTGGCCGACAGGCACAGCCCGACCGCGCTGGTGGAGATCGAGACCACCAGGCTGTTCGCCAACTGACGCCCGAACAGCCAGCGATCGCCCTGGGTGGTCGACACGACGTCGACGAAGTTCTGCAGCGTCGGTGCGTCGGGGAGCACCGAGCCGCCGACGCGAAACGATCCGGACGGGGAGAGCGCGATGCCGACGACCCAGAGGATCGGGTACAGGGCCGCGACGGTCACCGCGAGGATGGCTGCGTGGACGGCGATCATCGTCCACAAGGGGATCCGGGCACCCGGTGTGGTCATAGGATCCTCCGCCCGGCCACGCGGTTCGCCGCGCGAGACCACACGAGCAGCACGCCGAAGATCAGCACGGCGTAGGCCGAGGCGTAGCCATAGCGATTGCCGCGGCTGAACGCCCAACGCCACGCGTCCGAGACGAGGATTTCGGTCGCGCCGTCGGGCTCTCCTCCGGAGACGAGGAAGACGACGTTGAACATGTTGAAGGTCCACACCGACCCCATCAGGATCGCGGGCACCATCGCAGGGGCGAGAAGGGGCCACACGACGTGACGGAACCGGGCCGTCCATGAAGCCCCATCGAGCGCTGCCGCCTCTTCGAGCTCGCGCGGGACGGCTTGAAGGGCGCCGAGAGCCGTGACCATCATGAACGGGAAGCCGAGCCACGTGTTCGTCAGCAAGTTGGCGGAGAAGGCCGTGGCGAACGAACCGAACCAGTCGAGCTCGAAGGGCTCCCCCGTCAGGCGTCCGACGAGTTGGTTGATCGCCCCGTATTGGGCGTGGAACATCGCCTTCCACACGAGGGCGGTGATGTAGTTGGGGATCGCCCAAGGCAGCACGAGCAGGGCGCGCCACAGCGGCCGCAGCCGGACCCAAGGCTCACGGAGGAGCAGGGCGACGCCGATGCCGAGGCCGACGTGCGCAGCGAGGTTGGCCGCTGTCCACAGCAGGGTCACGGCGAGCGTATAGGGAAACGACATCGGGGCGGTGACCGGGAAGTCCGGCGACGTCAACAACTGGACGAAGTTGTGCAGGCCGACGAACGTCCAGGTTCCTTGATGATGGACGAACAGGCTGACCGCGGCGCCGACGAGAAACGGCGCGAGGACCAACACGGCCAGGGGGCCGGCGGCCGGCAGGATCCACAGGTAGTCCGACGCGCGCGCGCGCAGGGCCTCGTGATGGCGCGCGATCGTACGACCCGCGGCGGTGACGAGCATCGCCACGAGGAGCCCTGCCGCGACCACCCACGGCGTGGGGTCGGTGGCGGGTGGTGCAGGGCGCGAAAGGACGTGGAACCAGCGTGCGGCGGCTTCGGCCGCCTCCTCGGGCGTGGCGCTCCCTCGCAACGTCGCCCGAATCGCGCGGGCCTGGGCCTCGAACCACGTGCCGAGGTCGGGGTGTGAGGGCATTGGCACCGCATGCTCGGCCTGGGCGGCCAACGCCTGCTGCAAGGGGTCGCTCAGGGGCTGGCTGCGAAGCGTGACGGCCTGCTTGCCAACGCGCGCGCGAACTTCCGCTCCAGGTTCGCCCGACAGGAACGTTGCGAACGCCGTCGCCGCCTCCCGATGGGCCGTGGTCGCCGAGACGAAGGCAGCGTCCACGGTCAGCCAGGGCGTGGCCGGCGCGCCGTCGTCGAGCGCAGGCAGCGGCGCGGCGGCGATCGGTCGCGTTCGATCGGCCACGAACCAGGGCCCGGACAGCACAAAGGTGGCGTTGCCTTCGTCGTAGAGGCGGCCGACGAGCTCGGCGGTGGCTTGGCTGGGCGCGATGTGCGCGTCGACGGCGAGGTGCCGTAGCGTCCGGAGGCCGGCTGCGAGGGGGGCGGTCGCGACCGGGTCCCCCGCGTCGCCCAACGGCACGCCGCCCGCGCCCAAGAACCACGGCGCGAAGTAGTACGGCTCCGAGGCTTGCCAAGCGAGTCCCCAGTGGCCGTCACGCGTCTCCGCCGCGGCGACCGACGCGAGCTCGCGCCACGTGGTGGGCGGGGTCGTGACCCGGCTGGGGTCGTACAGGAGCAGAATGGACTTGGTCGCGAGGGGCGCGCCATAGGTCACGCCGTCGTGGGTCAGCGCCGCGATCGCTGCAGGGCGGTGGGGGGCCTCGGGCTGGGGCAGTTCCGCAGGGATCCCCATCGCGAGCCACTTGCCGAGGTT
>JBJONI010000420.1:0-5256 GCA_046051915.1 Pseudomonadota bacterium | reverse complement strand
AGGGCGTGGAACTCGATCGGGTCGCCGACGCTGGTGCCCGTGCCGTGCGCTTCGACGTAATCGACCGTGTGCGGAGCGACGTCGCCGACCGCCAGCGCGGATCGGAGCAGCCGGGCCTGCGACTCTGCGGTGGGCACCACGACGTTGTCGGTGCGTCCGATGTGGTTGACCGCCGTGCCGCGGACCACCGCATAGATGCGGTCGCCGTCAGCTTGCGCGAGGTCGAGTCGCTTGAGGACGACCACACCGCACCCCTCGGCGCGGACGTAGCCCTTGCCCGAGGCGTCGAACGCGGCGCAACGGCTGTCGGCGGACAACAACCCAAAGTTGTTCATCGTCAAGCTGTGTTCGGGAGACTCGATGACCGCGACGCCCCCAGCGAGCGCCCAGTCACATTCGCCGGACTGGATGGCGCGCGCCGCCTGATGGACGGCGACCAAGCTGGTCGAACACGCCGTGTTCACGTTGACGCTCGGCCCGCTCAGGCCGAACCGTGCGGAGATCCGGCCGCACACGAAGCTCGGGTCGTTGCCGCCACCTACGAAGCGGTCGGCGTCCTCACCGCCGATCTCCATCCGCCAGAAGAAGCGCTGGAGGTACTCCGACTGGGCGGTCCCCATGAAGCAGCCACCGACGCGGTCGGACGTGGACGTCGGCGCGACGCCCGCGTCCTGGAGCGCTTCGTGTGCGACCTCCAAGGCGAGCCGCTGCTTCGGGTCCATCACCCTGGCTTCGCGCGGCGAGATTCGAAAGAATGTTGGATCGAAGTCGCGTACCCGGTCCAGCCATCCTCCGCGCAGCGCGAGGCGCGGGATCGGTCGCCCTTCGTGGGCGAGGCGCAGCGCGTCGAGGTTCCAGCGGTCGGGGGGGATGTCGTGGATCGCATCGCCACCGGCGACGAGAAGGGACCAGAAGGCGTCGAGGTCGGGGCTGGCCGGAAAGCGGCAGGCCATGCCGATAACAGCGAGGGCAGGGGCGGACATGGGGCCTCGTAGCGGCGCTGGTGCACCGCGCTGGGCCGAGTATAGTGCGGCGTCCCCCCACGCGCTGGAGCCCTGCATGCGTCGTCTGCCCCTCTCTCTCGTGCGGGTCGGTCCGCTGTTCCTTGTGGCGTGCGCGCCTCCGGAGGTCGACGGCTTGGACAGCGGCGCCGCGCCGTTCGAGGATCCCACCGGCGCGGGGCCCTACGACGTGGCGCGAACCGACGTCGCCTTGGATCTCGACATCGAGCGGGGTGGTTTGCCGTCGACGCTGCCGGCGTCGCTCTACGTGCCCGATCGCGGAGGAGAGGCCCTGCCGGTCGTGCTGTTCCATCATGGGTTCGCGACGTCGCCCACCGCGTACCACGCGACGCTGACCCACCTCGCCAGCCATGGCTTCGTGGTGCTCGCACCGACGTTTGACAGTGGGTTCACCAACACGCGGACCCATGCTGGACTCGCCGAGGATGCCGCGGCGATCTTCACGTGGCTCCAGCAAAACGCCCTGCCGACCGATGCCTCGTTGGCCTTGGAAGCGTTTGGCCAGTTCGGCCACAGCCGGGGTGGCAAGGCGGCGCTGTTGACGGCGGCGACGGACACGCGCGTGGGCGGGACGTTCACCGTCGATCCCGTCGACGCCGGGCCGCCGTTTGGTTCGTTTGACGCTGCAGATTTCCCGAGTGTCGCACCGGAGCTCGCGCCGGCGATCGCGGGGGCGGTCGCGCAGCTCGGCGCCGGGAGAGGGCCGGAGGGGGCGGTGCCGTGTGCCCCTTCGGGCGAGAACTACGCCGCCTACTGGGACGCTTACGCTCCGGGCGCTCGCCAGATCGTCGCGGAGCGCGCGGGTCACACGGATGTCCTGGACGCGTGTGCGGATGGCACCGGTGGGACGACGTGCACGCTGTGTCCGCCGGGCGATGACCCCGCCGCGACGGCGGCGCTCGCCCGGGGCGCGGCGGTGGCCTTCTTCGCGCAGGCGTTGGAAGGCGACACGACCTACGACGGCTGGTGGCCATCCGTCGTGGCGGACGGCGTCCGCTACGAGACCAAGTGAGCCGTCACGGACACCGATCGGCCCAAGCCCAGACGACGTCGCGTTTGGGGGGACCCGCGCGCGTGTGCTCGTAGCGGTTCGTTGCCTCGACGCAGCCCGGCCACTTCTCCACGGTGTCCCAGCCGCCTCGGGCGTATTTGTAGTCGATCCACGTGCCCCTCGGGACGTCGAGCACGAGGCGGGCGGTGGTGGGTGTGGTTCGCGTCATCGGGACGTGCTGCCAGCCCGTCGCGTTCGAGGCGAGGGTCACGGTCGCGTCGGCCGGCGTGTCGGACGGGATCTGAACCTCGAACGGCATCGGGATCGTCTCGCGAGCCTCCCACGTCGCGCGCGCGGCGACGCTCACCGTCCACGTCGCGGTGTCGAGCACCCGGATGCGGACTGCGCGCGCGCTCGCATCCCACCACCAGACGGGGGCGGTGGGTCGGCGCGTGTCGAAGGCGTCGGGGGCCTCGATCTCGGGCACGGTCGCGCCGTTCAACGTCACACCGCCCGGCCGCGCGTCCATCGGTCGAAGCCGTAGGTCGACCGTTCTGCCCGTCCACCCGTCGACATCGGCGGGGGAAGGGGCGTCGACGGCGAAGGTCCACGCGCCGTCGGCCGCGGCGAGGTGGGTGACGCGTCGGCTGAACGCGGCGCCGCTTGCTGTCGTGTCGATCCAAGCGGCCGACGTCGGCGTGGCGCCGGGTACGAGATCGATCGACGCGACCCCCGCCTGTTCGACGCGGACCGGGGCCTCGGCGGGGTCGAACCGATCGGCGCGAAACACGATCGCGCCCTCGGCGAGGAACCACGGCAGCGCGCCGAGCGGCGTCGGAAAGGTGACGGTGGTCGGTCCCGTCCACGTCTGCGCGCTGATCGGATCGAGCCACCGCCCCGACGGCAGCGTCAACGTCCGGGACGCCGCGCCTTGTTGGAGAACGGGGGCCGCGACGATCCAAGGCCCGAGCGCGAGGACGTCGTCCTGCGTCCATGCTGCCGAGTCGGCGACGTGGTCCCACCACAGCGGCCGGAGGAGCGGGACACCGTCGACGACGGCTGCGTCCGATAGCGAGACGAAGGTGGGGATCAACGCCGACCGCAGGCGCAGGATCTCGCCCGCGATCGCTTCGACCTCGTCGCCGAACGTCCACGGCTCGGCGCGGCGTGCGTTGGTCGCGCTGTGTCCGCGGAAGAACGGCGAAAACAAGCCGAGTTGAAGCCAGCGTGCGTACAGCTCGGGCGTCGCGTCGCAGCAATAGCCCCCGACGTCGGATCCGACGTAGGGCAGACCGCTGATCGAAAGGCCGGTCAACATCGGCGCCGTGGCCTGCAGGGTCGCCCACGTGGACGGGGCGTCGCCCGTCCACGCGCCCGCGAAGCGATGCAAGCCGAGGTAGCCGGCACGCGACAGAACGAACGGTAGGCGATCGGGATGCGCGGCACGGACGCCTTGCACGGTGGCGTCCGCCTCGAAGTTCGCGTAGGCGTTGTGCGCCCACGCCATCGTGGTGGGGACCCCGTCTCCGTCGACGGCGAGGGTGTCGGGCACCGAGCCGCCTGGGCCCACAAAGTCCGAAGGCTCGTTCATGTCGATCCACACGCCGTCCAACTCGTCGTCGACCCACGTGGTGACCGCGTCGGCCCACCACGTTCGCGTGGCGGGCGACGTGAAGTCGGGGAAGCCGGCGCGACCTGGCCAGACCTCGCCGAGGTAGGGCGAGAGGCCTCCGAGCAGCAGGCCCCCTTCGACCGCCTCGCGCCAGAGGGGCCACGCGTCGTCGGCCTTCAGTCCCGGGTCGAGGATCGCGACGGCGCGAACATCGTCGGCGTGCAGGTCGTCGAGCAGCGCGCGCCGTCCATCGAACGCGACAGGGTCCCACGTGAAGCTTCGAAACCCATCCATCGCTTGGATGTCGAACCACAGCGACGCGAGCGGCCAGCCGCGAGATCGGTAGCCGTCGTACACGCTGCGGACCGCGTCGTCGTCGACCCACCCCCAGCGGGACTGGTGCCAGCCAAAGCCCCATGCGGGCCAACGTGCAGGGGCACCGAGCGCCGCATGGCGTTGCTGGGCGACGTCGGTCGGCGTCGGGCCTGGGAACCACAGGAATGTGGGGAGGCCGTCGTCGGCGGTCATCACCGCGTCATCGCCGAGGACCCACGTTTGTCCGGCCGGCGTGTCGGTGATCCACCCGGTGACCACGCCTCCTGACGCATGCAGGAGGGACGGGAGCGAGAGGTAGAGCGGGTCGTCGTCGGGACACCAGCCTTGGCAGGCGGCTTGGAAGGCATCCGTGTTCCGAAAGCGCAGGGTGCGACCTCGCCGCTCGCCGACGCCGGTGCGCTCTCCTGCCCCGCGGAGGGTGGCCTCGGGGTCGAGGGGGACGCGCCATCCGCTGGTCTCGGCGCGACCTCGCCAGCGGAGGGTGTCTCCGTCGCGGATCGTGACGTCGCCGAGCGCGGTCACGGCGACGTGCCAGCGGTCGTCGCAGGCGTGAAGGACGCCGTCGGCCACGAGGGTGGCGGCCGCCGTTGCCGGACCGACGCGTGCGAGGCTTGCGCGCGCGCCCTCCGGCCGTAGTTCGATGCCGCCGCCGGGGAGGAAGGCGACCTCCAAGTTCGCGAACGCGACGTCGGAGGGCAGCGGCGCTTCTCCGGAGAGGTCGCCGTCGGGGCAGGCGAGCGTCACGTCGGTGCGCGCCGGCGGAACGGGCGCCTCCGCACAGCCTACAGCCAGCCCGAGCGTTGCAAGCCATCGCGTCACGAGCGCCCCCCCGAGAGCCTACACGACCACGGCGCCGCCGTGCACGCCGTTGCGCGTGGGACGCACGCCGTTGTCGGGAGCGATACCCCATTTGGGTTCGGGGGCGTGGGGTCGGATCGACGAATGGGCTGCCGGTTTGGAGGAAGGATCTTTCCACCAATAAGAGAAAAAATCGCCCACCCTTGCGTCCCTCATTTGTGCAGAATACCGAGGTTGAGTCTAGAGAAGGGAAGTCGCGGGGAGAGAGAACAATGGCATCAGGGCTTGCACCTCGTGCCGATTTCATGAGGATGGCGATCATGACCACACGCAATGAACGTCTCCCTGTGCTCCACGCCGTCGGCGGGCAGATTCGCGCCCGACGCAAAGCGTGGGGTTGGACCCAACAGGATCTCGCCGACCGCGTCGGGATGAAGCCCGAGAGCATCAGTCGCATCGAGACGAGCACGGTCCTTCCCGACCTCGCGACGCTCGCT
>JBJONI010000419.1:0-5851 GCA_046051915.1 Pseudomonadota bacterium | reverse complement strand
TCCGAACTGTTCCAAAATCCGGGACACGGTACGAATGGCTCGTGATGCACAGGGCCGACGAAGGCACCCGTCGGAGCTCTCGCGCGAGACCCCATGGCTCTGGCGCGGGGTCGGACACGGCGCACGCGGATCGCCACCCCGTGCAACCCCGCGATCTCACGCCCTCTAGACAGCGAAAGCCCCGGTGGCGGTGACCACCGGGGCTCTTTGAGGACCACCGACGCGCGAGGTGGCGTAGGGGGAGATGGCGCCCGAAACAGGACTTGAACCTGTGACCTACGGATTAACAGTCCGCCGCTCTAACCAACTGAGCTATTCGGGCAGGCGCTGCGCTTCTATCGAGGGCGGGCTGGCGCGTCAAGGGTGGGACGGGGTAGGCGCGCCGCTGGGAAGGATGGGGAGGTTGCATGCGCGCAATGGGGTACGGCTTCCTTCTCTATGCGGCCTGCGGGCCCGCGGAGTTCGACGGCGCCGCGTTCTGCGACGCCTTGGCGTCTCACGCCTGCGAGGCCTTCGACGCGTGCGGATGCCCTGCGGACCCGGCGTGTCATGCCGACCAGTCGCTCGCGTGCCTTCAGTCGTTCACGGGCTACGTCGGCGCCGTGTCGCTTGGCCTGCTCGAGGCCGACGCCGCGGCGGCCCAAGCTTGTCTGGAGGCGTACGGCGCCACGACAGCGTCCTGCGCGGCCCCGACGGAGCAGAACCGGCCCCGGGCGTGTCAAACCATCTTCCTCGATCCCTCCGACGTCGGCGGTCTCTGCACCCCCATCGCGGTGGGCCTGCTCTGCGCCGACGGCGCCGGCGCTTGTGACGGGGGCCGGGTGTGTCAAGGGCTGACGTCGGAGGCTGGTGGCTGCGGGCTGACCGGCCGTTGCGCCGGCGACGCCGTGTGCGAGGAAGGCCTCTGCGTGCTGCCTGCACCGGTAGGGGCACCCTGTGTGACCGACTTGGGCTGCACGGTCGGCCTCGTTTGTGGCGGGGGGACCTGCGTCGAACCGGGCGCCATCGGGGCCGTTTGCGCCGAGGACGGGGACTGCACCACGGGCGCGACCTGCGACGCGGGCGCGTGCGTGGCCGCCCTCGAGGCGGGTGCCGCTTGCCCAGGAACCGGCTGCGGCGCGGATGCGACGTGTGTGCCGACCGACGATGCGCGTGCGTGTGCGCCGCTCGGTGAACGCGGAGACAGCTGTGAGTCGTACGACGCCTGCGCTGCCGGTCTCCTCTGTGACTTTACGCAGACACCGGGCACTTGCGTCGTTCCGCCCTCCGTCGGGGAGGCCTGCCCCATGGGCACATG
The DNA here is from genome assembly GCA_046051915.1 of Pseudomonadota bacterium. GTDB lineage: Bacteria > Myxococcota_A > UBA796 > UBA796 > JBEIFN01. The sequence goes on along the minus strand of JBJONI010000419.1, from coordinate 4,554 downwards.
TGCCGACGACGCCACGTGCCTGCAGGGCACGTGCGTGCCGCGCGCGGCGGTCGGCGAAGCGTGCGCTGCGACCTACCTCGGGTGCGTCGCGGGCTCGGCGTGTGACGTAGAGACCGGTGTCTGCGCAACGCTGGGTGGGGCTGGGGATGCGTGCTTGGGCGACGAGCGGGCATGCGGAGCGGGCCTCACCTGCGACCCCGTGTCGGGGACGAACACCTGCGTGCCACCGCTCGAAGCTGGGGAACCTTGCTTCGGGGTCGTGGGCTTCTGTCGCGACGGTCTGTACTGTGGAGGAGCGGACTTGGTCTGTCGTCCGTTCGAAGCGCCCGGTGCGTCTTGTGAGGCGTTCGACGCCTGCGGACCCACGGCGACTTGCCTCAACGGACAGTGCTCGGAGCTCCCCAACCGTTCGGGCGATGCCTGCACCTTCGCGTGCACCGGCGACCTTCGTTGCACCAGCGCTCCTGGGGTCTGTGCGGCCGGCGTATGCGCCCTCGCAGAGGTGCCCTCTGCCGTCCCGAATTAAGGCTGCGGCAGGAGGCGCGATGAAGGGGCTCGTGGCGTGCGACAAGGTGTACGTGGCCGAGGCGCCCGGCAAGGGCGCAGGGGTCTACGCGGCGGTTTCCATCCGAGCCGGCGAGCTGGTGGAACGCGGCATCGTCCGGCGCTTGCCCGCCGGTTTTGACGGACACGCCAGCCCGTATGTGTTTACGTGGGCGCCCGACCGCAGCGTCTGGGCGATCGGCGCGGGGTGTTCGACCTTCTACAACACCTCCGAGACGCCAAACACGAAGATGACGCGCTTCTTCGACGAGGACCGGTACGAGATCCACGCGCTGCGCGACATCGCGCCGGACGAGGAGCTGACCCACGTGTACATGAGCCTTGGGTGGCGTGGATGCTTCGAGGACCTGCGTCAATCCTGATCGACGTCCTCGACGGCGGCGCAGGTGCGGCCGGCGTGCGTGCGAACGGCGATCGTCGCGGCGGTCGGTGTCGCGAACCGCAGGTCGCCCACGGCGGCAGCGACGGGGGCTGATCCGGACGCGAGTTGCGCCACGAGGCGCGCGGCGAGCTCGGCGATGTCGTCGCAGGCGGGGTCCCCGGACAGCGCCGCATCGAGCCTCGGCCACGACGTGGGCAGCCCCCACGGGGTCTCGTCGGCGTCAAGAGCCCGCCACGGCACGACCGCGCCGTCGGCCACGAGCTGTAGGGCGCCCCCGGCCTGCGTCGCCGGCAACGTGGTGGGTACCCCCATCGCCCGCAGCGTCGCGCCGAGGCCAAGCATCGGGGCGCTGACCCACGCGATCCCTGCCGCCAACAACGCTCGCTGCATCAACGGGACGAGCTGGCCGGCGGTCCCGGAGGGCGCGGTCCATTGCGCGCGCGCCTCTCGTCGCGCGACCCAGTCGTCGTCGAGCGCCGCCAGCGCGATCGCGACAGCGAGGACTGGCAGGACACCGGTCAACTGCACGACACTCACGCCGAGCGAGAGGAGGACAAGGAGGACGGCCATGCCCGACCGCAGGCGACGCGGCATCCACGGCCACGCCAGCCACGGGGTCACGACGAGGCCGCCTGCCGCACGGATCGCGGCGTCCGCGGCGTCGAGGGTGTCGCCCGACGCCCCAAGGACGGCCCCGCGTGCCAAGGCGGAAGGGCCCGCGCCGCCGAGAAGGCGCCCAACGAGGTCGTAGGCCACGACCAGCCACGCAAACCGCAACGCAAACCAAGCCCACCCGTCGACCGCAGCGACGGCGCGGCCCCGCCGCCATCCCGAGGTCCACGAAGCGCTCCACGCCACCGCGAGCACCGCCGCGTCGATGGCCGACGGGAGGCGACTGGACAAGCCACCCCACGCGAGCGCCCACGCGGTCGCGGCGCCAAACAGCCACGGGCCTCGCGCCGTGCTCCGCACGAGGGCAACCAAGCCGAGTCCGCACGCCGCCCATGCGCATCCACCGCCGACGAGGTTGGCGGGCGCATCGGCCGCGAGGTCCCGGAGCGGGCCTGTCCCGAGCGCGCTGACGCCCGTCGGGGCCCACACGGCGTCCGCCTGCCAGCCAAGGTCGGCCGCCGAGAGCACCAGCGCCAGAGCCGCCCACGTCACGTGGTGGTCGCGCGCGCGGTCGGAGGGCGCCACACGGAGGATCCGCACACGACGCGGGCGTTCGGGGGACGAAGACATGCGTGACGGGGTATTCCACCCGAGACGGAGGCGCGATGGGGTTGGGCTGGTTCGCCTGGGGGGCGGCGTTCGCGCAGCAAGTCGACGGCGCACAACCCCCGATGCCGCCCGTGGACGAGGCTCCCGTCGACGCGAGCGTCTTCGACGCGCCCTTGATCGAAGGGGTCGAGGTTGTCGACGGCGTGACGCCTTCCGAGCCCGTCGGCGTCGCCTCCGGGTCGGTGCGGTGGCCCGGTCAGGACGCGCTCCCTGGGCGCACCTCCCACATCCTCGGGTCGCTGCTGCCCGTCGTCCCGGGGCCCGTCCAAGACGGCTCGCCCGCGACCGATGGCCCCTCCGCGTGGGATGAGCCTGAGCGCATGGTGGTTCTCGGGGGCGTCGTCTGGATGATGCGTGCGGAGGTCACGCGCCGTCAGTGGTCCGTCGTTCATCCGTTCTTCGACGTTGGGGACTGCCCTGACTGTCCCGTCACGGAGGTCTCCTGGGAGGAGGCCATGCAGTTTGCCCGGGCCGTCGGACAACGGGAAGCACGACGCTACCGTCTGCCCACCGAGGCGGAGTGGGCCGCCGCCGCACATGCAGGACAGGACGCCCGTTACCCGGGTGGCACCGACGCGAGCGAGGTGGCCTGGACGCGCGACAACAGCGGCGGCCTGGCCCATCCGTCGTGCACCCGAGCCGCCAATCCGGGGGGGTTTTGTGATCTTGCCGGGAACGCCATGGAGTGGACCCTCGATGCCTACGTCCATCGGCCGTCGGGCGGCCTGGATGCGTGGGTTTCGCCGCAGGCGTCTCGGCCTACCCGCGTGGTGCGCGGGGGGAGCTTTCGCCTCGGTGCCCGCGAAGCGCGGATCGGATGGCGGATGGGCTACCTGCCGGACGTCGTGTTTGACGACTTGGGTTTTCGGCTCGTCCTCGACGCGGACGCGCCGCCCGAGGCCGACAACGCGTCCCAAGACGCCGAGCCGCCGCCAAGGACCCGCCGAGGGCGCGTCCCTCCGCGGTGACCGGCCGCGTCAGAACCGAAGTTGCACGCCCAGGGTGGGCCGCAGCGCCCAGCCTGCGGAGATCGGCAATGGCGGGGGTGGCCCAACCAGTTCGCCGGCGGTGCGCGTCAACGACAGCCCCCCAAGGGGGATGGCGGCAGCGATGCCGAACAGCACCCCCGCGCGCGGCGTGGGGTCCAGCGAGAGGCCGCCGCCTGCCACGAGCCAGGGCAGCAGGCCGCCGGGTGGCCTTGCGAACCCCTCTGCGCCGGGGGTCGTGAACCGCCAGTCGGCCACGAAGGAGACGTCGGCCCCGACCTCGACGTACGGTTTTGCGAGCCCCGTCGGCGCCGGCCAGACGCGCAGCCGCGCCCCGACCCTCGGCCGTGGCACGGTCGTTGGGACCACGCTCACCGCGGGCGGCGCCTCGCCATCCGCCATCACGCCGACGCCGACCACGTCGCGCGCGAGCTCGAGGCCGACCGTCGCGGTGACGTCGAACCAAGCTGACGGGGCGTAGCCGATCGCGACATCGCCGGTCGGAGCCACCCCCTTGCGCGGACCCTCCACCCAGAACAGCGCCGTGGTCGCTCCGTCGGCATCCAACGCGCCGAGGCTCGTCGCCGATCGGTGCACGTCGGAGGTCGTCGCACCCAGCCGGATGTCGACGATGGCGCGCCCTCCGTGGGGGCGTGCGCTGGCGTACCAAGCCGACGAGGACGTGGTGCGGTCGGCGTGCCGGCGTCGGACCCCCGAGATCCACCGCTGCGGGGTGGGCTTGGCGCTCTCGACGTTCTCGACGGCCTCGTCGAGCGCATCCTCCTCGATGTCCTCTTCATCCAGTCCCTCCTCCCGCGGGGTGGGGGCAGGGGACGGCGTCGGGATCGACGGAGAGGCTGGCGCCGGGGTGGCCACCGGTGGGGCCTCGGCGCGGAGGAGCGCGAACGCGTCGGCCACGCGCGTCGGCTCCGAGGGGGTAAACAGGCGACGCGCGGCCTGACGTTGCTCGGGCGGGGTGGCCCCCACCGCCTTGCTGGCCGAGCGGGCGAACTGCGCGACCTGGAGCGCGAGGTCGGCGATGTCGGCGGCCGAGCCGACGCGCAAGGTCTCCTCGAACGTGGGCTCCTGCGTCCCCTCGTGGAAGAAGTCGGCGTCGACGACCAGGGCCCCAGACGCCTCGCGCCGCACGTCGAGGACGAGGGCGAGGCGCACAGGGAGGCTGACCAAGGCCTCGCTGGTGCAGATCGGTAGCAGGTCGGTTGCGCAGCCGTCGAGGTCGATCCCCGTCACGCGGGCGACGTCGTCACCGTCGGGTACGAAGAACTTCGCCGCGGTGAGGACGTCGCGGATCGCTTCGCCGAGCCCACCCGTGACGTCGGT
>JBJONI010000418.1:0-9270 GCA_046051915.1 Pseudomonadota bacterium | reverse complement strand
GCGGGCCGCGGCGACGACGTCGGCGCCGTCCCGCACCTCCACGCCGGCCTCGCGCGCCGCATGCAGGAGCCCCACCGTGCCCACCACCGTCTCGAGGCAGCCGACGGCGCCGCACCCGCAGCGACGCGTCCCGCCCGTCGGGAGGTGCCCGATCTCGGCCGCAGACCCGTTGGCCCCGCGAACGAGTCGCCCGCCCACGACGATGCCGCCTCCGACGCCGGTCCCCAAGGTGAGCAGCGCGACATCCGCCACGCCCCATGCCCGCGCTGCGCCGAGCGCTGCCACGTTGGCGTCGTTGTCCACAACGACCGGGACGCCCCACGCCGCCCCCAGACGCTGCCCCACGGCGTGCCCGACCAGAGCCGGCAGGTTGGGCGCACCGACGACGACCCCGCCAACGACCTGACCCGGCACCCCGATCCCAGCCGCTTCCACTGGGCCCATCTGGCGCCCGAGCGCCGCGACCGCCTCCAGCGCGTCGTCGGGGGCGAAGCGGACAGCGCGAACCTCGCCGAGCTGTCCGTCTTCGACAACGGCGGCGCGCGCGCCACTCCCACCGAGATCCACACCCAAGACGCGCATCTCGCCTCCCCAGCCGTCCACCGCCGTTGTATCCTGCCGGCATGACCTCCTCGCTGCTCGACCGCTGGTGCCCTGAGCCCCACGACGCTCCGATCACCGCCGCGGCGTACGATCCCCGCTCCGGCACCACCGTCACCGCGGACGAGCTCGGCCTGGTCGCCGTGCGCGTCGGCCGGGAGCGCGCCCCGTCCGTGCTCGTCGAGCGCGACCGCCCCATCCTGCGCGCGGTCGCCGTCAGCCGCGGGGGCAAGCGGATCGCCGTCGGAGATGAGGACGGCCGACTCGTCGTCTTCGCGAGCCGCGACGCCGCCGTGATCTGGGCGGACGAGCGCAAGGACGAAGCGGGCCATCGCGATCTCGCTGTCCGGGCCGTCTGCTTCTCCCCGGATGGTCGGTCGTTGGCCAGCTTGCACCTCGATGGCCGCGTCCGCGTCGTCGACCTCGACAGCGGTCGACGAATCGGCACCTTCCCAGACTTCCTTCCGACCAGCCTCGACTGGGACCCCGCGGGACGTGGGCTGCTCGCGGTGGACGCGGCGGGCCAACCCGCGTTCATCGACCTGCGCCGTCGAGAGAAGCTCGGGTTCCCGCTCATCCCGGGGGGCGCGCGCGCCGCGAAGTTCACCGCCGACGGCCAAGCGGCGATCGTGCTCGGAGGCGGTGGCCTGTACCGGGTGGACCTCGGGCAGCAAGCGATCACCGCGCACCGTGCCGCAGACCGATCCTCGGGGATGCTCGACCTGCTCGCGGGGCCAGAGCCCGACGCGATCGCCGTGCTCTCCGCAAGGTCCATCCACGTCTTCCATGCCTCGTCGCTCCAGCACCTCCGCAAGTTTCGACACGGCGCCCCCGACCCCACCGGCGTCGCGCTTTGGGACGACCTCGGACTCGCCGCCGCCGATCACAGTGGCCGCTGGTTCCGCCCCGACCACGCGCCGAGCGTGCCACCGACGATCGCCGTCTTCGGACGCGGGGACCTCCGACTCGCCAGCCACGACCAGCAGATCGCGATCTGGCGTGCAGAGCGCCGCGTCCGCGTCTTCGTCCCGACCATCCCGAGCCCCGAAGGTGACGGTGTCCAACGCCCGCTCCTTGCCGAGGAGCGCGTGGTCGAGCTCGCGTGCGACCTCGATGGGCGCGTGATCGCGGCGTTGGCGGAAGGCCAACCGCTCCACCTGTTCGACGCGCAGCACGCGACGTGGATCGGGGACGCGGGGCCCGACAGCGCGCAGACGCGTCGCTTCGATGTGGCGACCGGTGTCGTCGCGCTGCTGCTCGAAGCCGGCGGGGTGCGGTGGTTTGACCTGCGTCACGATCGGACGTTCGACCTCGCTTGGGCGCGCGATTTCGCGCTGACGGGCGGCGGGAACTGGCTCGCCGTGCTGACGCCGAAGGGTCGCGTCCGGCTGCTTCAGCCGGCGACGGGGGAGGACGCGATCGCCGGGCTGGGCGACCTGCCAACACCGGGCGACGCCCCGATCCAACTCCTCGCGTTCGTCCATCGCCGACCCGAGCTGCTCGTCCTGGACGCAGAGGGCGTCCTCGCCCTCATCGATCTGCTCCCGGCGGCTCGCGACGGCGGTCAGCCGGTGCTGCATCGGATCGCGGCCTTCCAGGACGTCGAAATCGACGCGCTGTGGGGCACCCAGGATGGTCGTCACGCCGTCGTACGGCTTCAAGAGCCCGCGGACGGGACGGCGACGGTCGTCACGGTCGATCTCGACGACGGTAGCGTGGTCCACGAGGTCCGAGGCCTGCTTCCGTACGTGCAGGTCGACCCTTCCCGAGGCGCGTTGCTCGAGCCGGGACGTGGGAGCGCCTCGCTCGAACGTAGCCTCGACGGCACGGAGGACAGGGTGCTGCGGAGCCTGCCCGGGGGCGAATGGATCAGCTTCGACGCGCGTCGACTGCGGGAACCGTCGTCCGGGGCGACGACGTGGATCGGCGACGGCAGCGACGGCCCGCGCGCCGTGGTCGCCGACGCGGGGCCGTCCGATGCGTCGTTCGCCGACCCGTCCGTCGCGGATGTCGCCCCGGCCGCGCGCCCGCCGCTGCGGGGACGCCGTCGAGGATGACGGAGCTTGGGAAAGGCGTGCGTCCGCCCGAACGGCCCGTCCGGTTGCGCAAGGTCCGCGTGGTCCGCGAGGTGCCGACGACGCTGATGGCGCTGCCCCCAAAGCCGCCCTCGACCCGAGCCCGCAGGGTGGCTTGGACCCTCGCCGCGCTCGCAGCGCCGCTCGCCCTGGGCGGGGTCATCGCGTTCGGCGCCGCACTCCTCGACGTACAGCGCTGGCTCGACGCGCCGGTCCGCGGGGACGTCACCGAGGTCGTTTCGGCGCCGATGCGGCTGCAGCTCGGCGAGCCGTTGGCCCTCGACGACCTGCAGGCCGATCTCGCGTCGCAAGGATGGGCCCCCGCGCGCGAGCCCTCTCGGCTGGGAGATCGCGACTTTGCGAGAGAAGGCGACCGCTTGCGGGTACCGACCGGGTTCGTCGAGGTCGCCGAAGGGCGCGTCGTGGGCCTAAGTCCGGCAGACGGGCCCGACCTGCCACGCGCGGTTCTCGGGTCGCTCGGCGCGCGCCGCGACCGTCTGCGGCGCGAACAACTGGCCCCGTGCATGATCCCCGCGCTCCTCGCCAGCGAGGACGCGCGCTTCCTCGAGCACGCAGGCGTCGATCCGATCGGGCTCGTGCGCGCCGTGTTCAGCAACTTGCAGGGTGGGTCGCTCCAAGGCGGTTCCACCCTCACCCAGCAATTGGCCAAGAACCTCTTTCTGACCGAGGAGCGCACGCTGCAGCGCAAGGCGTGGGAAGCGATGTACGCGCTCGCGCTCGAGACGCTGCTCTCCAAGGAGGCGCTGCTCGAACTCTACCTGTCCGAGGTCTACCTCGGTCACGTCGACGGCCAGCCGGTGCACGGGGTCGCCCAAGCAGCGAACCGCTGGTTCGGAAAATCCGCGGCCGCGCTCGAGACCGGAGAGTGTGCCGCGATCGCCGGCGTCCTCCCCGCGCCGAACCTGTGGTCGCCCGCGCGCGACGTGCAGGCCGCGATGTCGCGCCGCGACCTCGTCCTCGGCCGCATGGTCGCGACCGGCGTCCTGACGGAGGCGGCGCGCGCCGAAGCCGCCGCGAAGCCGCTCGCACCACGGAGAACCGAAGGCGAGAATCGGTTCCGCTTGGCCTGGCCGACGCTCGCTGCGCTGGCGGAGGCACGCGCGCGGACGGGTCTCGCTTGGGACGAGCCCGGAAACGCCGAGCTTCGGACCACCATCCAACCGCACCTGCAGCGCGCCGCCGAGGCCGCGGTCACTGACGCGTGGAAGCGGTTGCCGTCGTTGCCCGCCGACGCGGAGGTGGTCGTTGTTCTGCTCGACGCAGGCAGCGGCGGCGTCTTGGCGCTCGTCGGCGGCCGCGACCCCGTCGCCCGCCCCTTCCCACGAGCCTCGGACGGCTGGCGCGACGCCGCCTCCACGGTCAAACCCTTCATCGTCCTCGCGGCGATGCAGGACCATCCCGCCCTTTGGCCGGGCTCGGTCGTGCAGGACGAGGTGTTGACGCTGCCAACGCCGGGCGGCCCATGGGCGCCGGGCAACGGCGACGGCGTGTTCGAAGGCCCGATCTCGCTGCAACACTTCCTCGAAGCCAGCCGCAACCCACCGTCCGTCCGGCTGGCCGACTTGGTGGGATGGCCGCAGATCACGCAGCGGTTGCAAGCCCTCGGGTTCTCTCGGACGCCGGATCTCCCGAGCGCCGCGGTCGGCGCCCTGCCGACCACGCCGCTGGAGTTGGCGGGAGCGTACACGTCGCTCGCCACCGACGGCGTGCGCGCGCCTGCGCACCTGCTCGAAGCGATCGAGGGGCGCACCGAGGGGGATCCCCTCGCTCCGCTGCCGGAACGCGAGCGCGTCGCCGACCCGGCGTCGGTCACGATGGTCCGCCACATGCTGCACGGGGTCACGGTCCGCGGCACCGCCAAGGCGATCGGTGCGGCCGGGCTCGGGCCCTCGGTCGCGGCAAAGACAGGCACCAGCCAGCGCGCGCGCGACGCCTGGATCGTGGGCTTCGACGGCGCTCGCGTGCTCGTCGTTTGGACGGGCCTCGATCAAGGCGTCCTCGGCCATCCGTCCACGGAGACGGCGGTGCCGATTTGGGTCGCCGTCGCTCGCTCGATCGGCATCGGCGAGGCCGCGTTTCCGCCCGCCGAAGGCGTCTTGCCCCGCCCCACGTGTTCCGACGGCCGGGCCGCGGCCTGCGGCTGCGTGGCCACCGACGAAGCGCCCGCCCGTCAGGGGTTCGACGGCGTCTGCGGACTCTGAGGCACCACGCCTCGACGGACGAACACGCTCGCAGCGACGTCGCGATGCACCTCCTGCCAGTCGGCGTGGCGGCGGAGCCGGGCGGAGAGGGTCGAGCGCTTCTCGTGCACGACCCACGTCACCCCGTCCTCGGCCAGCACGCGCTCCCAATCCGGGGCGCCGTCCTCGACCATCCGGTAACGACGGATGCGCTCCGGCCCGAGGTAGTCATGCCAACTGTTCACGTACAAAGGCTTGTCTGGCAGCGTCAGCGCCAAATACGCGCCCCAACGGAAGGGGTTGAACATCGGGCCCGCGGTCGCGTCCGGGTTCGCCTCGATCCAAGCGCTCGCTTCGACGGGTTGCTGCCGAGGGTCGAAGGCGATCTGCGGCCAGTGCCATAGGGATTGGGCCACCACCACGACGGCCACGACCCCACCGACCGGCCGAAGAACCCCAGCGTCGGCTTCCGCGACCTCCAAGCGCCTGTCCGACGCCTGGACGCCGCGTCGCAGGCGCTCCCACCAGCCCGTGCGAGGAACGGCGAGCGCGTCTGTCCAGCAGGCCGCCACGAACGGCGCCGTCGACAACGCGAAGACGGCCCCATGCCGGGCCGACGACAACGCCAGGTAGCCGAGGCCGAACACGCGCAGGAGATCCTCCGGTGCGTGCGGGCGCCCCCGGAGTGCCGCCCCAAGCGCGAGGAACACGCACCAAGCGTAGAAGACCTTCCCCGCCACGCCCGCGACGTCGGGCGGGTTGAACTCCGTGGTGAACCGCATCAAGAACGGATCCGCCATCCAGCGAAGAAAATGCTCGTGCAACGCGAATCCCCACGGATTCAGCGCCGAGGCCAGCAACGCGACCACGAACGCAGCACACCAGGCCCCGACGCGTGCCGCCATGGGCTGTTCAGGGCGCCCGACCCACCGAACGACGGCGCCGCCGACCTCGGCCAACAGCAGCGGAAAGACGATGAGGAACCCGGCGTGCATCTGCGCCCAAACCACGATCAACAGGCTTAGAACCAACCCTCTCCACAGCCGGCGCCCCGTCGTCGTGCGGGCCGATTCGATCCACAATCCGAGCGCCGCCACGCCGAGCCAGGTCACGACGTGGGGACGCGCATGCAGGTGTCCTTGCAAGACGACCAGGGTCCCGAGCGTCGTCAGCGTCGCCGGCCAGGGCGAGGCGCCCACCCGCACATGCGCCCAAAGGACGGCCAGCACCGCGGCGACCACGAAGGCCATCCACAGCACGGGCCCAGCGGGCCCCCACAAGGCCCAGGCGCCAGCGAACATCAGCTCGGTCAACCACTCGTGCGCGATGAACGGTCCTTCGACCGTCCAGCGCGTCGTCGGCTCCGTCGCCAGCAGTCCCCCCGCCTCGTACATCCGCTGCCCCAACACCACGTGCAGCGCCGCGTCCCCATCAAAACTCAGGGCATCCGACGCCGCGGACGTCCACGTGTTTCGGAGGAACGACAAGCCGATCAACAGCGCTGCCACGCCGGGCCGCCACGCACCACGCACCGTCGCCCTCCTGAAGTTCGACCCGCTGCACAACCTTTGCACATCCTCGCCGCGATGCGTGCACGCGCCCTGCACCGGTTGTCGACGCGCGCTCGGTACACCGGGGGAAACCTTGGAGGTCGACATGCCCTGGTCTCGACGGATCCTCACCCTGTTCGCCATCCTCACGCTCGCCACCGGCGCATGGTGGACGCTGGGCGGAGTCACTCTCGTGCGCGGAACCGACGCGGTGCAGAGCCTGCGCAGCGAGGTGGACACCCTGTGGGGACGACCCCTTGAAGTACGGGCGCCCGAGGCCCTGTTCTTCACCCAGCACACCGAGCATGCGTTCGAGACCGTGACGGACGCAACCGGGGCGGCGCACCGTCAGGAACGCACCGAGGTGGTCCAGACCGAGCACGGGTTGGCGATGGCGTCGACGTCCGTTCAGGCGACGATCGACGCGGACGTCCGCCGCAAGGGCCTCACGTGGTTCCCGCTGTACGGTGCGGACTTCGATGGGACGTGGACGTGGGTCGTCCCTGACGACGTTCAAGGGCCGGTGCACCTCCGTTGGCGGTTCCCCGACCCAGCCGGCGACTACGACGCCTTCGAGGTTCGCGTCAACGGCGTCGCCAGTGACCAAGCCCTCGACGACGCCGCCGGCGGCCTTGCGCTCGCCGTACCTTGCACACCCGGCGAGACCCTGACCCTGCAACTCCGGTTCCGCCTCCGCGGTCAGGAGGCGTTCCGGTACCGGGGCCCGGAAGGTGTCAGCGAACTACGGTCCTTTACCCTCGTGATCGACACCGACACGCTCGGGTACGACCTGCCAGAGGATGGCCTCTCCCCCAGCTCGACGACCGCGTCGGAGGGGCGCGCGCGGTTGGTGTGGGGCTTCGACCGCATGGTCACAGGCAAGGCGATGGGGATCACGGTTCCCACCCCCCTTCAGCCAGGCGAGTTGGCGGCCGCCCTCTCCTTCTCCGCGCCGATCAGCCTCGGTTTTTACCTGACGTGGATCACCGTCGTGGGGGCGTTGCGGCGGATCCATCTCGGCGCGCTGCCGCTGGCGCTCCTGTCGGCGTCGTTCTTTGCCTTCCACCTTACGTTCGCCTACACAGCCGACCGCCTCCCGGCGGAGTTGGCGTTCACGCTCGCCAGCACCGTCAGCCTCGGTCTCGCAGTCCCCTACCTCGCCCGCGTCGCCGGGTGGCGCTTCGCCCTCGGCCCTGCAGGCCTGGCGCAAGGGGTGTACCTCGTCGGATTTTCCGCGGCGCACTTCGCCGAGGGCTGGACGGGTTTGACGCTGACGACGATCGCGATCGGAACGCTCGGGGCCGTCATGCACCTCACGGCACGCCTTCCGAGCGTGCTGGAGGCCGAGCCCACCCAACCGTGACCGTTCACGGTGAACCGTGCAGGAACACGGGCGATGCAACCATCTGCAAGCCCCCGGATTGCAACCGTTCCTCCTTGCCTATCCGCCACCGGAGCACCCCTGTGGCGAATTTCTGCCGGGGAAGGATGACGGGAGACGTCCCACGGGCTACGATGTAGACAAGTTGTCACCCGACCCGCCTGAGAGTGTCCCATGACCCGCCATCTCGTCCTCACCCTCGCCCTCACGCTCGCCGCGGCTTCCACCGTCGCGATCGCGCAGGACTCCGCAGACAGCGGGCTCGGCGCGGACTCGGCCGCCGACTCCGGCGCCGATTCGGCCACCACGGGCGGCGACACCGGCACCGGAACGGGCGGTGACTCCGGCGCAGACTCCGGCGGCGCTGGCGGCGACTCCGGTGGCGCGGGCGGCGACTCCGGTGGCGCGGGCGGCGACTCCGGTGGTGCCGGCGGCGACTCCGGTGGCGCCGGCGGCGACTCCGGCGCTGACTCCGGTGGCGCGGGCGGCGACTCCGGTGCTGACTCCGGTGGCGCGGGCGGCGACTCCGGCGCTGACTCCGGTGGCGGCACCGATTCCGGCACGGGTGGCGACTCGGGCGGCGTGCCGGTCGATACCCCCGTCGACACCCCGGTCGATACCGGCGTGGTCGACACCGATCCCACGATCGACACCGCCACGGATTCGGCCGACACGGCCGGCCCGACCGATACCGACCCGACGACGGGCGACACCAGCGATACGTCGATCGTGATCGACACCCCGACCGACACCGACACCACCGGTGACACCCCCACCGACACCGACACCACCGGTGACACCCCCACCGACACCCCCGTCGAGACGGACACGGTGGAGGATTCGTTCGCCGAGACGGATGACCCCAACGACACGCCCGTCGTGGACACGCCGTCGGAGACGGATGATCCGACGGATAGCGGCCTCGACAAGGACGACATCGTCGATACGGGTTGCTCGTGCGACACCACGCCGGCCCCCCGCAGCTTTGGCCTCCTCGGCTTGTTCGCCGCTGGCCTGCTCGCGCGTCGCCGTCGCTGACCGACGTCGGGCTCGTCCCCGACATGACCCCCGCGGGTGCAACGCGCCCCGGGGGTTTCGTCGTTTCCGGGGTCCGCGACGCGCCGCACCGCGCAGACGGCTGGCCGCCCCCGCGATGACAGGCTACGACAGCCGCCAACGAAGGAGAGCCCCATGACCTCCACGCAGCACGACATCGACGTTTCGTACTCTGTCTCGAACGAGTTCTTCTCGCTTTGGCTCGACAAGAACATGCACTACACGTCGGCGTCCTACCTCTCGGACGACGAGTCGCTCGAGGACGCGCAAGAGCGCAAGGTCGCTCGGCTCGCCGACTACGCGGAGGTCAACGAGGACTCGGTCGTCCTCGATATCGGATGCGGCTGGGGTTCATGCCTCGAGTACCTCGTGAACCGGCGCAACGTCCGCGAAGCACACGGCATCAC
>JBJONI010000417.1:0-2726 GCA_046051915.1 Pseudomonadota bacterium | reverse complement strand
TCCGAAAGACGCCGAACGGAGTCGACGACCGCTGCGATGTCACGCCGGTTCTCACTCGCGATCCCGTTGATCTCGCCCGTCAGCATCCTCGCGTTGAGGATGGTGGCCCGGACGTTGTCCTGGTTCGTCTCCGCCATCATGCGAATCGCGGCGGTGAGCGCGTCGAGGTTGGCCAGCGTTGCCTCGATGTGCTGGCTGTTCTCTTGGTTTTCGGCGAGCAGCCGCAACGCGCCGGTGATCGCGACGATGTCGTCGCTGATCCGTTCGACGTTGCGGGTGATCGTGTCGATGTCGCCGGGCTCAGAGCGCGTCGCGATCCGATCGCCGTCGACGAGCAGGCCCTCGTCGACGCCGGGGTAGACGCGCACGAAGTAGTCGCCGAGCAACCCCTGCGCCTTCAGCTCCGCGGCGCTGTCGAGCGGCAGCTCAAACGCGTCGCGGATCCGCAAGACGATCTCGGCCTTGTCGCCAGCGATCGTGATCGCGTCGACCGATCCAATCTCGACACCCGCGAGGCGCACCGACGAGCCGACGTACAGGCCCTCGCTGCTCTCCACGTGCATCGTGAGGGTGTACGAGGCCTCGCTCGGGCGCACGCCATCGACGCTCCACAGGAACGAGCCACCGATCAGGCCCGCCGTGAGGAGAACGAAGACGCCAACCTTGAACTCGGTGGAACGACCGCTCATGGGTCGACCCCTACCGCCGGCTCCGTCGCAGCGCCACCGACCGAACGTGACCGTCGCGCCATCAGACCTTCATCGGGCCGTCGAGCGACCCCGCGAGGAACTGGCGGACGAGCGGGTCTTGGCTCGCGCGGAAGAAATCGGGGGTTCCCTCGTGTGCGACGACACCGTCGACGAGCATCACGATCTTGTCGGCGAGCGTCATCACGGCATGCATGTCGTGGCTGATGATCAGGGACGTGAGCGACGGGCGCGCGTGTTGCGTCCTTCGCATCAAATCGTCCATCGCGGCGGTCAAGATGGGGTCGAGGCCGGTCGTCGGCTCGTCATAGAGCAGGAATTCGGGCTCACGCACCAACGCCCGCGCGAGCCCGACGCGCTTCGCCATGCCGCCGGACAGCTCGCTCGGGAACTTGCGATCGGCGCCGCGCAAGCCGACTTGGGCGAGCAGATCCATCACGCGTGCGCGAATCTGGGCTTCGGCCATCCGCTCATGCTCCCGCAACGGGAACGCAATGTTCTCGAAGACGTCCATGCTGTCGAACAACGCCGCGTGCTGAAACACGATCCCAAACCGCGTCCGGACCTTGCGGAGCGCGGCGTCGTCCATCGCAGTGAGCTCGTCGTCGCCCACCCAGATCCGGCCGGCGTCCGGCCGCAGCAGCCCCATCACGTGCTTGATCGTGACCGACTTCCCCGTCCCCGAGCGACCGATGACGACCGTGATCTTTCCGCGAGGGACGACGAGGTTCAACCCTCGCAAGACGTGATGCTCACCGAACGACTTGCGCACGCCGAGGTAGACGATCGCCGCCGGCGCGCCGGTCACTGGACACACCGAGGGCCGCTCGGTCGGCTCGTGGTCCGCGCTCATGGCATCGCCCAAGCGATGAAGAAGTTCGCGACCAAGATCGCGACGCTGCTCACCACGACGGACGAGGTGGTGGCCAACCCGACGCCGCGCGCTCCACCCTTGGTGTAAAAGCCCTTGTAGCAGGCCACCGTTCCCATGATCAGGCCAAAGACCCAAGCTTTGAGCAGGCCTCCCGAGATGTCGTCCCAGTCGACCCAGTCCTCTAGGCGCACCATGAACTCGGGGTCGGACATCCCAAGCATCGGGATGCACACGAGCCAAGCGCCGAGGACGCCCACGAAGTCGAACGCCGCGGTCAGCAGCGGCATCGTGATCATCGCCGCCCACAACCGCGGCTTCACGAGGTAGTTCACCGGGTCGACGGCCATGGCGTCGAGCGCGTCGATCTGCTCAGAGACCCGCATCGAACCGATCTCGGCCGCGATCGCCGATCCGGCGCGTCCCGTCACCAGCAGGCCCGTCAGCGTCGGCCCGAGCTCCCGCGTGAGGGTGACGCCCACCGTCCCGCCGACCATGCTCTCGGCTTGGAACAGGGCGAACGCCCGGTACGACTGGAGCGCGAACACCGCACCGGTGAACAGGCTGGTCAGCAGGATGATCGGCAGGGATTGCACGCCGATGAACTCGCATTGCGCGATCACGGACCGTACCCGAAACGGACGACGTGCCACGTCGATCAGCCCGAGCCCCCCGATCGTGACGACCCGCCCAACCTCTTCGGCAAAGGCCCCGAAGCCGAGGACCCAACCGCCGACGCCTTCCACCCCAGAGACCACGGCCCCGCCTGCCCGCGCCCAAGGCGAGGGCGGGTCATCGTCGAGCGGCGGCGAGGGTGGCGAGTCGGTCACGGAGGGAACCTAACCCACGCGCTCTCCCCTGCCCTACGGGCGCGTGAGCGTGATGCGTTGGTCGACGGCGACGTCCTCGTTTCGCGTCACGAAGCCATCCGGCCACCGCACCTCGACGTCGACGATTTGGGCATCATCGAGCCCCACATGCGCACGTGGCGGCACGCTCGAAAGCAAGCCGCTCCCACCGACATCGATCGGGCGGAACACCGCGCGGCCGTCTGGGAGATCGACCCGCACCACGGCGCCCAGCGCGTCGGGGTTGCCTCCAGCCTGGCGCAGCGTGATCGACAGCCAGGCCGACCGGTCGCAACGACG
>JBJONI010000416.1:0-7251 GCA_046051915.1 Pseudomonadota bacterium | reverse complement strand
TACGGGTTCGCTCCGCGGACCTCGCTGCCTCTCGGGGTGGTTGCTCAGGTGACTCCAAGCGCTCGCGCGCTCCGTCCTCCCAACAACCCCTCAGGGTGGGTCGCATCCTTCTCGCGCTTCGTCTCCGGGGACGGTCGCCAGCGCTGCAGTCGCTGCTGCAGTCCACCCTTCGCTCTCGCGGAGGGGTTCGCGACTTCCGTGGTCGTTGCGCCCTTTCGGGCCGACCGTCGTCGCGTCTCGCCCGCGGTGCCCCGCGGGTCGTCGAGGCGTGTTGCCTCGTCGCTGTGCGCCGCCTCGCCGTGCGAAGCGTGCTTCAGGTTCCACTGTGTTCGAACTTCAAAGACCGGCCCGGGGGACCGGGCTTCGTGTTCGCCGAACCTTCGTTCGTCGCTCACGGCCCGCATCTTGCAGGCCACCGGCCAACTTCAAAGATTTGGAAAACGGCGTTCTATCGTTCGCGATGGGAACTCAACTTCCCGTCCCTTGCGGTCGAAGTACCCATCCCGTTCGGGTGTCCAGACAAAACAACGGTTGTTCCAACGTGGTGGCCGTCGGGATCCAGAGCCCCAAAAGGCTTCTAGGTTCCCAAGACCGGAAAAGGCGTGGCCTGTCGACGCATCGCCGAGGTTCGCCCCTTACAGTGCGCCCGACACATCGATGCCACGCGCCTCAAGCTCCTCCTGCGTCGGGAGCTTGGGGACGAGGACGCGATCGGGCAGGGCCCACTTGAGGCGGTCGATCTCGTCGGCCAGCCGCCGACGCGCCTCCGGCTCCTCCCACAGGTTGCGCGACTCGAGCGGATCCTCCGTGTGGTCGTAGAAGCCGACGACCGCCCCGGTGTCCACCACGAGTTTGTAGCGTGCATCCTGGATCGAAACGAGGTGCTCTTCCCAGGGGCCCATCCCGTTGGGCGTGAACCGCTCGCTGTAGGCGTAGCGACGCGGTGCCGCTTGCGGATCAGCGAGCACGGGCACGACGCTGATCGCGTCCTCCGGCCAAGGCCCCTCGGCACCCGCGAGTTCGAGCACCGTCGCGAACAGGTCGGTCGTGTTGACCAACGCCCGCGTCTCGCCCGTGTAGCGCGCGCTCGGGCCGGCCACGATGAACGGCACCGTGATCCCACCTCGTCCGACGGTTCCCTTGGCGTGGCGACCGTCGAGCCGCCCGCCGTCCGCAACCGGCGCACTGCCGTTGTCACCCATGAAGACGACGTCGGTCCGCGCGCGTCGGTCTCCGAGGCCGTCGAGCAGACGCGCCATCTCCAGGTCCACGGACTCGACCATGAGCCCGTACATCTCGGCTTCGCTGGGGCTCGCCGGCGCCGGCGAGCGATGCAACCCCTCGGGCGGTACATGCATCGGGTAATGCGGGGCGTTGTACGCCACGAGGAGGAACCAGGGCTCCGGGAGCGTCGCCGCGAGACGCAGGGCGTCGTCGGTGGTGACCGTGGTGATGTAGCGACTGTCGACCGAGATCTCCCCGTCTTGGACGTAGTTCCACTCGGTGTAGGTCATCGGACGATCGGTGCCGACCACGTTGCCGAGGAGGTTGCCCATGGTGCCGAAGTGGTGGTCGAAACCCACCGTGCGGACGTGGTCGAGGCCCCCCATGTCGGGCGTGGCGAGGTGCCACTTGCCCGCCACCGCGCTGTGGTAGCCCTGCGCGCGCAATGGGCGAGCGATGACGGTCTCGCTGGCCGGCAGCCCCCACCCGGGCCGCAGGGGGATCGCGTTGCCGACGCCGTACCGGTAGGCGTAGCGACCGGTCAACAGGGTGGCACGCGTCGGGGAACACACCGGATCGGCGATCACGTTGCGAAACAGGATCCCCTCGTCGGCGAGCGCGTCGATCCGAGGCGTCTCGGGGGCCCGCGGGTTGAGGCCGTACGCGCCGATCTGATCCTGGCCGAGGTCGTCGGCCACGACGAGCAGGATGTTGGGCCGACGCACCGGTGCGAACCGCGCGGCCTGCGCCGGTCGCGCGGCGATCGGTGCACGCTCCCGCGGGGCGTCGCCGCCAGACCGTCGACCCGACGCCGACCGCGGCGCATCGGGTGGCCGCGGCGTGCTCCCACGCCCCCCATCGGTCCACCAGCCGGCCGCAACGACGACCACGAGGCCCGCACCGGCACCGATCGCGAGCCACGCCAACGGGCTGCGCGCGCTCATTCCGCCCTCGACGGTCCGTGCGCTTGCCGGTCACAGATGTAGACGAAGGCGGGCGGGAGGTTGCACCACACCACAGGGCTCGTGGTTACACGGGCGAAGTGGCGCTCCAACGTCGCACGCGCGCGGCGGCCCGCAGGTACGTACGGACTCTGAACGTAGGTGAACGTGACCATCCGACCCTGCGGAGCCATCGCTTCCAGGATGCCCGCGAACACGTCGTCCTGCAGCGCAGCTGGCCAAACCGCGAACGGCAGGCTGCTCACCACACGGTCGATCGGTCCCAAGCCGCGCTCAGCGAGCAGCTGCGGGAGCGCCTGCGCGTAGGCCTCCACGACCTCCACGCCGGGCGCCGCAGCGCGCGTCGCCGCCGCCATCGCTGGATCGGGTTCCAGGGCGAAACGCGGAAAAGAGGGGTGGGCCTTCACCAACGCGCGGGTCATCGGACCCGTTCCCGCCCCGAGCTCGACCACGAGTTGGCCCGGCCGCAGGTCGGCGGAAGCCACCATCTGCGCCGCGAGATGCCGCGACGAAGGCGCCACCGCGCCCACGATGCCGGGACGCCGCAGCGCTGCCGCCACGAACGTCGCGACCGACATCAGGCCACCACGAAGTTGACGAGCCGCCCCGGGACGTAGACGACCTTCTTCTCGACTTTGCCGGCAAGGAACTTCGCGACGTTGTCCTCCAGGCGCGCCGCCGCGAGCACGTCCTCCTCGCTCGCCTCACGCGGCACCTGCACTTGGCCCCGCAGCTTCCCGAGGACCTGGACGGCGATCGTGACGGTGTCGTCGATCAACGCGGCGGGATCGAACGTCGGCCACGGCTCCCGCGCGATCGAACCGGCCCGACCGATCCGAGACCACAGCTCCTCGGCGAGATGAGGTGCGTACAGCGACAGGATCCGCAGGAAGTCCTCCGCGTCCGACCGCGCGGGCAGCGCCCCCCGGCAGGTGTTGACGAAGGCCATCATCTTGGACACGGGCGTGTTCAGCTTGAGCTGCTCCACCCCGACCGTCGCCTCCCGGATGGCGTCGTGCAGTGCCTTGCGGACCTCGCGCGACGTCTCTCCAAACGCGCGGTTTTCCCCTGTCTCCTCGTCCACGAACAAGCGCCAGACCCGACCGAGGAATCGGTAGACGCCCTCACAGCCGCTGGTCTGCCACGGCTTGACCTGCTCGAGCGGGCCCATGAACATCTCGTAGATGCGAAGCGCGTCGGCCCCGTACGCGTCCACGATCTCCATCGGGTCCACGACGTTCTTCTTACTTTTGCTCATCTTCTCGATCTGGCTCGTCACGGCGACATCGGTCCCACGCACGAACCACTGCTCGCCGCGCTGCTCGACCTCGGAGGGGTGGTAGTACTTGCCGAGCGCGTCTTGGAAGCTGAAGGCCAAGATCATGCCCTGGTTGAACAGCTTCTGGAACGGCTCCTTGGTGGTCACGAGCCCGCAGTCGTACAGCACCTTGTGCCAGAAGCGGGCGTACAACAGGTGCAGGACCGCGTGCTCCACGCCCCCGATGTAGAGGTCCACGGGGCCCCAATACGCAGCTTTCGCGGGGTCAAACGGGGCGCTCGTGTTCTTCGGGTCCATGTAGCGAAGGTAGTACCAGCACGATCCCGCCCATTGGGGCATCGTGTTCGTCTCCCGCTCGGCCGCTTGCCCGTCGAGCTCGGTCTCCAGCCACGCCTCCGCGCGGGCGAGCGGGGGCCGCCCTTCGGCCGTCGGCTTGAACTCGGACAGGTAGGGCAAGCTCACCGGCAGCGCGTCGACCGGCAGAGGATGGACCTCGCCGTCCCGGGTGTGGACCACGGGGAACGGCTCGCCCCAGTAGCGCTGACGCGAGAACAGCCAGTCACGGAGCTTGTACTGGACCTTACGGGCGCCGCACCCCTGCGTCTCCAACCAGGCCGTGATCGCCCGCCTGCCTGCGACCCCATCGAGGCCGTCGAACGCACCGCTGTGGACCAGCGGGCCATCCCCCGTCCATGCCGCGGCCTGCACGTCGATCTCCGCGGGGCCGCCGACCACCTGCACGATCGGCAGACCAAAACGCTTCGCGAACGCGTGGTCGCGCTCGTCATGCGCCGGGACCGCCATGATCGCGCCCGTCCCGTAGGAGGCCAGCACGTAGTCGGCGATCCACACGGGGACCGGCGCGCCGGTGATCGGATGGCTCGCGTACGCCCCGGTGAACGCCCCGGTCTTTTCCTTGTCGCCGACCTGGCGATCGAGGTCCGAGCGATTCTTCGCCCAAGCCACGTAAGCCTCGACCTCCGCCCGTTGCGCCGGGGTGGTGATCTCGGCCACCAACGCGTGCTCGGGCGCGAGCACGCAGTACGTCGCGCCGCACAACGTATCCGGTCGCGTCGTAAACACGGTGAACGCCGCGTTCGTCCCTTGGACGCCGAACGTGATCTCAGCGCCCTCGGAGCGACCGATCCACTTGCGCTGCATCTCGAGGACCCCTTCGGGCCAATCGAGACCTTCCAAATCGTCGACCAACCGGTCGGCATACGCCGTGATGCGAAGCATCCACTGCTTCATCATCCGGCGTTCGACAGGGTCTCCCGTCTCGACGTAACGACCGTCGACGACCTCCTCGTTCGCGAGGACCGTGCCCTGCGCCGGGCACCAGTTCACCGCAACCTCGGCGAGGTAGGCGAGGCCACGCTCATGCAGCTTGAGGAAGATCCACTGCGTCCATCGGTAGTAGTCCGGTTCACACGTGCTGATCTCGCGATCCCAATCGTAGCTGAACCCGAGACGGAGCAGTTGGCGCTTGAAGTTGGCGATGTACTCCGCGGTGATCTCCCCGGGGTGGCGGTTCTCCCGGACCGCCGCGCGCTCGGCCGGCAGGCCAAAGGCGTCCCAGCCGATGGGATTGAGAACGGCAAACCCATTCATCCGCTTGAACCGCGCCACGATGTCCACGGCGGTGTAGGACTCCGGATGCCCGACATGCAAACCCGCACCCGAAGGGTAGGGGAACATGCACAGCACGTAGTACTTGGGCTTGCTCGGGTCTTCGACGGCGCGGAACGTGCCGTCCGCTTCCCAAAAGCGCTGCCACTTCTCTTCGTAGCTGGCTGGCTGAAACCCGAACTCGCCCATGGGAGGCCTCCGGGCGACGCCTTAACGCCGCCGCCGTGTGCGCGGCACCGGCGCGCGCGCATGACGCGACGATGGTAGCCTGATGCGGAGGAGAGCCCATGATCATCGACCCCCGCGCCCGACATGCCCGCTTGCTCGCCGTCCTGACGCTGCTCAGCGCGTGCAAGAAGGACAAGCCGCCCCCCGAGGACAGCGGCCCAAGCGACACCAGCACGGACACGCCCTCCGACACCCCCGTCGACACCACCGACACCCCCGTCGACACCACCGACACCCCCGTCGACACGACGGACACGACGGACACGACGGACACCCCCGACACCACGGGATGGCCCACGATCCCGTCGTCGGTCCCTGGGCGCGACCTGCTCCTGCAGTGCCTCCAGACCCCGCAAACGCCGTCCCGCACGCCTTGGGCGGTTCAGACGAGCTCGGGGTGCATCCAGGTCGCCGAGGATGCGGCTTGCCCGCCGCCGGAACAGGCGCTCCCGTGGGCGGAAGGCGCGTTGCGGGATGGTTGCTTTGGCGGTGAGCTCGCGTGCGTGACCTCGTTCACCGGGCGCGAGGAGCTGGTCCGCGACACGTTCTCGTGGCTGCCCGACACCGGACCGACCACGCCGGCGCCCGATGTCGCGGACATCTGCTGCTACACGTTCCTGTGGTACGCCGATGGCTCGGTCTGCGGCCGCCCGCTCGTCGATGACGCGGGGAACGCGCAGTTCGCCCCTGTCGTCGCGCGTGAGGGTTGGACCGAAGCCGACGTCGGTGAGGCGCTCCCCCTCGATGCCGCGCGGCTTTGGGCGAAGGACGCGGCCGCCGAACATGCGTCGATCGCTTCGTTTGCGCGGTTGGCCCTCGATCTGACCGCCCACGCGGCGCCCGCCCACCTGCTCACAGGCGTCGCCGCGGCGATGGCCGACGAGGTCCGGCACGCGCGCGACGCCTACGCGATCGCTGCCCGCGGCCGCGCGCCTGCGGGCCCAGGCGCGCTGCAGGTGCCTTCTACCGGCACGCCTAGCCTCGCCCAGCTCGCTGCCGACACCGTCCGGGACGGGATCGTCAATGAGTCGATCGCCGCCGCGATCGCCGCCGCCCGTCTCGCCGCGGCGACCGACCCGCAAGTCCGGACGGCGCTGCAGGCGGTGGTCGACGACGAGGCGCGCCACGCGGCGCTCGCGTGGGAGATCGTGGCGTGGGCGTGCGCCGTCGGGGGCGAGGCCGTCCTCGCTGCCGCCGACGCAGCGCTCTCCGAAGCGCTGGAGGCCGCACGCCGCGCACCCGTCGATGACGAGCCCACCGCGCCCGCCTATGGCGCCTGCGGACCGACCGCGGTGCGCGAGGCCCGACGCCTCGCGATCGCGGCGCTCGCAAGCAGCGGCGGCCTCAGCTGAGACGCAGCCGCCGCAACCCCCGTCTCCTTCGGCGCCCCGCGGCTTAGAAGCTGAGCGGGTCGCCGACGATGCGCAGTTCGATGCGGTCGTTGTCCTCCCGCTCGGCCTCGGACCGCGGCGCTTCGTGCACCGGCTGCGACTCTCCGTAGCCCTTGAGCGCGAGCCGATCCTCAGAGACGCCGCGTGACCGCAGCGCGGCCCCGATGGCGTCCGCTCGTGCTTGCGAACGAGCGAGGTTCTCGCTCGCTTCACCGCGAATGTCGGTGTGGACTTGCACCTCGACGCCCGCAATCTGCGGGTAGACCTTGAGCACGCGCGCGATCGCATCCAGGGTCGCAGCCGACCCCGCCGTCAGCTTGTCCGCTGGCCCTTCAAACGACAGTTCCCCGATCACGATGATCTGTTCCGCGTCGAGGAGAACCGGCGCGCGGTCTGGGCAACCGTCGTCGTCCTCGAGTCCGTTGCGGACCTCGGCGACGTCGTGGCAGTCCCCCACGCTCAACCCTTCCGCACGCTGGACCTGGCCGTCGGGGCCGACGTGACCATCGTCGACGTCCGGCACGCCGTCGCTGTCGTT
>JBJONI010000415.1:0-4973 GCA_046051915.1 Pseudomonadota bacterium | reverse complement strand
GTCCAGCAGGCCGGTCAGGCGATGCACCAACGCCTTGTGCTCGGCTTCCGTCACGACGCCACCCTCGCCCAATCCCTGCACACCCGCTCCGCCTGCTCGATCACCACGACCACCGCTTTCTCCTGCTTGTCCGGCGGGTACCCGTGCGTCCGCAGCAGCCGCTTCACCTTCCGCCGCATGTCGGCGCGCACGGCCTCCTTCTGCGTCCAGTCGATGGTCACCGAGCCCCGGATCGCCTCGACCAGATCGTGCGCGATCGCCGCGAGCACGCTGTCCGCCATCACCTCTCGGACGCCGCCGTGGTCGGCAAGCGCGTCGTAGAACGCGAGCTCGTCCTCGGTGAGCCCGAGCGCGTCGCCGCGCTTCGGCGCGTCCCGAAGCTGCTTCGCCATCTCGATCAGCTCCAGAATCACCTGCGCCGACTCGATCGTGCGGTTCTGGTAGCTCAGCAGCGTCCGCTCCAGCATCTCGGAGAACTTGCGTGCCACGACAACGTTCCGACCGCTCTGCGCCTTGATCTCGTCGTTCAGCAGCTTCTTCAGCAGCTCAAGCTGGAGGTTCTTGTGCTCCGACTTCTTCACCGTCTCGAGGAACTCGTCGGACAGCACGGAGATGTCTGGCTTGGCGATCCCCGCCGCGCCGAACACGTCGATCACGCCGTCCGAGCTGACGGCCCCGCTCACGATCTGACGGATCGCCGCGTTCAGCTCCGAGCCGGTCTTGCCTGACCCGCTCACCGTGTACTTCTGGATGTTGCCCTGCACGGCCTGGAAGAAGCCCACCTCGTCGCGCAGGTACCGCGCGCCTTCGAGGTGCTGCGCGATGCCGGCCGCCTTGTTGAGCGCGGTCATCGCTTCGACGTACCGCTTCTTCGCCTTGTCGGGGTCGCCGGGGTCGAGA
The DNA here is from genome assembly GCA_046051915.1 of Pseudomonadota bacterium. GTDB lineage: Bacteria > Myxococcota_A > UBA796 > UBA796 > JBEIFN01. Next base: position 4,073 of record JBJONI010000415.1, on the reverse strand, counting down.
CCGCAAATGTGGTTCACGCCGCCGGCGAGCGCGGCCAGGCGGTCGGTGGCCTTGGTGCTGAAGTAGCCCCGGTAGTCGAAGCCGTGGAACAGGTCGCGGACGACCTCGAACTTCTCCTGAAGGACCGACAGCGCGACCTCGACGGGCACGCCGGGCTTGTCGCCCCGGTCGCCGCCGTAGCTGCTGATGGCCTTGCGGAGCTGGTCGGCGAGGCCGAGGTAGTCGACGACAAGCCCGCTCGGCTTGTCCTTGAAACGACGGTTCACGCGCGCGATGGCCTGGAGCAGCCCGTGGCCCTGCATGGGCTTGTCGACGTAGAGCGTGTGCGCGCACGGCACGTCGAAGCCGGTGAGCCACATGTCGCGGACGATGACGATGCGGAGCGGGTCGGCGGGGTCCTTGAAGCGCTTCTCGATCGCCTTCTGGCGGTCCTTGCCGCGGACGTGCGGGTGGAACTCCACGGGGTCCGCGCCTGAGCCGGTCATCACGACCTTGATCGCACCGTCCTCGTCGTTCGTGCCATGCCACGCGGGACGCAGGCGCACGATCTCGTTGTACAGGTCCACGGCGATGCGGCGCGACATGCAGACGATCATCGCCTTGCCGTCGAGGATCTCCACGCGTCGGTCCCAGTGGTCGAGCACGTCGGCCGCGACGAGGCCGAGCCGTCGCGGTGTGCCGACCAGCGCCTCCAGCTTCGCCCACGTCGTCTTGAGCTTCTGACGGGTGGGCTCCTCCTCGGCCTCGGTGAGCTCCTCGAACTGATCGTCGACGCGAGGCTTCTCGTCCTCGTCGAGCTTGATGCGCGCGAGCCTGGCCTCATAGAAGATCGGCACCGTGGCGCCGTCCTCGACGGCCTGACGGATGGTGTACGTGTCGATGTAGTCGCCGAACACCGCCGGGGTGGAGCGGTCGTCGAACTCGATCGGCGTGCCCGTGAAGCCGATGAAGCTCGCGTTGGGCAGCGCGTTACGGAGGTTCTGCGCGAGGCCCGCCGTGACCTGGCCGGTCGTGGGGTCGATGCGCGTCTCGAAGCCGTACTGGGTGCGGTGGGCCTCATCGACGAGGACGACGATGTTGCTGCGAGTGGACAGGACCGGGAACGCGTCTCGCAGCGTGCGCTCCTGCTCGGTCAGAGAGAACTTCTGGATGGTGGTGAACACCACGCCACCCGACGCGACGTTCAGCAACTCCCGCACGTGCTCGCGGCTGTCGGCCTGCTTGGGGTTCGGGATCAGGTCCTTGGCCGCGCAGAACTGCGCGTAGAGCTGGCCGTCGAGGTCGTTGCGGTCGGTGACCACGACGAGCGTGGGGTTCTGCATCTCGGGTTCGAGGATCACCTTGCCCGCGTACAGCACCATCGAGATCGACTTGCCCGACCCCTGGGTGTGCCACACCACGCCGATGCGGTGGTCGCCCGTCTCCGACGACGCGCGGACGGTGGCGGCGACGGCCTTGTTCACCGCGTGAAACTGGTGGTAGCCGGCGATCTTCTTGGTGAAGCCGTCGTCCGTCTCCCACAGGACGAAGTGGTAGAGGTAGTCGAGGAAGCGGCGGCGCTCGAACAGGCCGTGCAGCAGCACCTGCAAGCGCGGCAGGGCGTCGGGGGCGACGGCCTCGCCGTCGATGGTCCGCCACGGCCCGAAGCGCTCGACGCCCGCCGTGATGCTGCCGACGCGCGCCTCGGTGCCGTCCGAGATCACGAGGATCTCGTTGGTGGTGAACAGCGCGGGGATCTGGTCTTTGTAGAGCTGGAGCTGGTTGTGCGCGCCTTCGATGGTGGCGTTCGGGTCGGAGGGGCTCTTGAACTCGACGACCGCGAGCGGCAGGCCGTTGACGTAGAGCACCAGGTCCGGTCGGCGCTTGTTGTTGCCCTCGACGACGGTGAGCTGACTGACGACGAGCCAGTCGTTCGCCTCGGGGTGCTCGTGGTCGAACAGCCACGCGAGGTCGCCGCGCTCGACGCCGGCCTTCTTCACGCGCACGGCCACGCCCTCGCGCACGAGCTTGTGGAAGGCGTGGTTGCGCTCCTCCAGGGAGGGCGAGTCGAGCCGGGTCACCGCGCGTACCACCTCGTCGATCGCGTCCGGCGGGAGGTGGTCGTTGATGCGGGTCAGCGCACGGCGCAGGCGGCCTTCGAGCACGACGGCGCGGTAGCTGTCGCGCTCGGGGGCGTCGCCGTCTGGGGCGAGCACGGGGCCGGGGACGTGGTGCCAGCCGAGCTCCGCGAGCCAGGCGATGGCGGCCTCCTCGACGACGGACTCGAAGCCGCTCATCGGTCCCCCTTCTTCGGACCACGCCGTGGCCGCGCCTTCTCGATCTGCTTCGTCTCGCGGATCGCGGCCTCGAAGTCCACGTCGACGGGCGCGGGCAGGGCGGCCCTGGCCTGACGCCAGCGCTCGTACTCGACCTCGGCGTGTCCGTGGGCGGACTCTGCGCTGATCGTCCCGGCGTGCGTGAGCACGTCGCGGTCCGCCAGCCGAAGGTACTCGTCGAGCTTGGTGATCCAGGCTGCCATCGTCATGGACCTGCGGCCGAGTGCCTGGAGTTCGGCGAACTCCAGGTAGGCGTTCACGACGCGGTTCAGCGCCTCGATCTCGTCGGCCTCCAGGTAGTTCTTGGCCACCACCACGTCGGACTTGCGGATCGTGGCGCCGTCCCACGAGGTGAGCCCGAGGTTCGGCTTGTCGGCGTCGGCGCGGGTGGCGATCACCTCGGCGGCGGTGTGGCCGTGGGCCGCCCAGTGCATCTTGTTCTGCACCGTCTGGAAGAACCGCTTGGAGGACTCCGCGCGCGGATCGTAGTCGACGCTCGTCGCGTAGATGTCGAGCACCTTGCGCCAGAACACCCGCTCGGAGGAGCGGATGTCCCGAACGCGGGCGAGCAGCTCCTCGAAGTAGTCGTCGGAGCCGGCGGCCTTGAGCCGGCGATCGTCCATCGCGAAGCCCTTGACCGCGTACTCGGCGAGGACGTCGGTCGCCCACTGGCGGAAGCGGGTGCCCACCGGGGAGCGCACGCGGAAGCCGAGGGCGATGATCGCGGGGAGCGCGTAGTGATCGATGGAGCGAGAAACAATCCTCGCACCTTCATTTTGAACTATCAAGCATTGCTTGATGGTTGCCTGCGCCGAAACCTCGCCCTCCGCGTAGATCGCGCGGAGGTGTTGGCTGACGTTCTGGATGGACGTGCCGAACAGTTCTGCGAGCTGGCGTTGGTTGAGCCAAACGGTGCCGTCCTGCAAGCGGACCTGCAAGCGGACGATGCCCGTAGGGTCGGTGTAGACGAGGACTTCGCCGGTAGTGTCGCTACTCACGGACGACCTCTGGGGCGAGAGGTTCATCGTCGAGTTGCTTCACGATGGGGCCGAACGCGGCCTTCAGCCTCGCCATGCAGTCGAGCATCCATGCGTGCGCGTCCGGCCAATTGGCGCGGTTGTGCATGTCGAGGTCACGACGTACGCGAATGACGGAGGTCCGTCCTTCCAGTCGCTCGATCCATTCGAGGTCGAGGCCCGTCTGCGCCGCCACGGCGTGCTCGTGTTGCCGCAGCTTCGCGAACCACGTCGGATGATCGAGGGTCACGACCTCCACCTGCACGACGGCGGATGTGCCGCTCAGATACGCCACCAGCCCCGAGCCAGCACGGCCCACGCCCCATCCCGCGAAGCTGTTCGTCGACGGCCTGGGTGGCTTGAACGGAGCCTTGCTCGCCGTCGCATACTCCGCGAACGAAGCCCAGTAGTCGATCCGAAGCTGGCCCCCGGTGGTCGTGGCCGACGGGGTCTGGCTCGCGCGCTGCAGCGTCCGCGCCCACTCATTCGGCTGCACCACCACGTTGAACTTCGGCGCGGGCGGCGAGTCCCCGATACGCCAGAGCTCCACCTCGAACCCGAAGATGTGGAAGCTGTCGCCGGTGATCTCGTTGAGCCAGTCCAGCGCGGCGCGGTGCTCGGGCGTGAACCGCTCGGCGATCCACACCAGCGTCACCGCCTTGAGCCCCGCAGCGTAGGTGAGGAGCTGCCCGAGGTGGCTGTGGTCCGTGCGCTCGAGCTGGTTCTCGATGAGGACGAGCGA
>JBJONI010000414.1:0-3995 GCA_046051915.1 Pseudomonadota bacterium | reverse complement strand
ACCAGCAGCCCGCTCGGCCTCGGTGACGGCTTCGGCGCTCAGCGCCCCCTCCGTCCATAGGAGCGTGTCGATGTCGTCAAAGCGGCCCACCCAGGCGGTCAACTCCGCGACGTCGCAGGTCAGCAGCCCGACGATACCCGACGGGACATCGGAGGTCGCGAGCACCTCGGCGAACCGGGCGACTTGGTCGGCGGCCTCGGTGGCGGCGAGGACGATCACGCTGTTGCCGAGCAGCAGTGGCCCGCAGATCGCTTCGACGAGACCGAGCAGGTCATCCGACGCGTGCGGCACGGCCACCACGACGCCGGTCGGGGTCATCTGGCTGTAGTTGACCCAAGCGCCGGAGACGGGGTTGAGGGTCGAGAGCAACGCGCTGATCTTGTCGGCCCAGCCCGCATGGTGCAGCGTCCGGTCGGCGGCCGCCTCGGCCGTGGGGCCCAACGTTTCTCGTCGATCCTCGATCATCTCAGCGACGCGGTAAAGGATCTGTCCGCGGTTGTACGCGGTGCGCCCCGCCCACCCCGGCTGTGCGGCGCGGGCGGTCTCGACCGCGTCCCGAAGGTCCTTGCGGCTCGCCTTGCACGCGTACATCACGTCTCCCGATGCGCTGCGGAATGGTTGCGTCTGGCCCGACTCCGATCGAACGAACTGCCCGCCCACGTACATTTTGAGCGTTTTGACGACGGGGATGCGGGTCATGACGCCTCCACGTACGGCCACAGGCCGTGCAGGCCGCCCTCGCGCCCAAAGCCGGAGTGACGAACGCCTCCGAAGGGGCTCGCGGCGTCGAACAGGTTGTACCCGTTGGCCCAGACCACACCGGCAGAGAGTCGGTGGGCGACGTCGAACAGACGCGAGGGCTTGTCACACCACAGGCCAGCCGCGAGGCCGTACTCGGTGTCGTTGGCCTTCGCGACCGCCTCATCGGGGGTTCGGAAGGTGAGCACCGACAGCACCGGGCCGAAGATCTCCTCTCGCGCGCAGGTGTCCGTCTGCTGGACGCCCAGGAGGAGGGTCGGCGCGTGGAACCACCCTTCGGTCGGGAGCGCGCCGGCGTGGACCGCGCGAACCTCGGCGCCCTCGTCCGCCGCGATCTCGAGGTAGCGCCCGATCCGCGCGTGCTGTGCGGCGGAGTTGATCGCGCCGACGTCCGTGTTTTTGTCGAGGGGATCCCCGACCCGCAGCACGCTCATGCGGCGCTCGATCCGTGCGAGGAGGTCGTCGCGTACCGACTCCTGAACCAACAGGCGGGAGCCGGCGCAACAGACGTGCCCTTGGTTGGTGAAGATGCCGGTGATCACACCGTCGGCGGCCCGTTCGAGGTCCGCGTCCTCGAACACGAGGTGGGCCCCCTTGCCGCCGAGCTCGAGCGTCAGGCGCTTTCCGGTGCCGGCCGCCGCTTCGAGGATGCGGCGCCCGACCGCGGTCGAGCCGGTGAACGCGATCTTGTCGGCGCCCGGGTGGCCAACGACAGCGGCGCCGACGTCTCCCGCCCCGAACACGAGGTTGACCACACCCTCCGGCAGGCCGATCTCTTGACACAGCCCGGCGAAAAGCCAGGCGGTCAACGGCGTGGTCTCGGCGGGCTTGAGCACGACCGTGTTCCCTGCGGCGAGGGCCGGCGCGACCTTCCAAGCCAACATCAGCAACGGGAAGTTCCACGGGATGACTTGGGCGCAGACGCCGACCGGACGCGGTGTCGGTCCCCGAAGGACGTGCCCGAGCTTGTCCGCCCATCCCGCGTAGTAGAAGAAGTGCTGGATCGCCGACGGCACGTCGATGTCGCGGGTCTCCCGGATCGGCTTGCCGTTGTCCATGGTTTCGACCACCGCGAACTCGCGGGCGCGCTCCTGAAGCCGTCGCGCGATCCGATAGAGGTACTTCCCGCGTTCGAGGCCCGACATGCGGCCCCAGGGTCCAGACAACGCGCGCCGTGCAGCCGCGAACGCCGCGTCGACCTCGGTCGCGCCGGCGCGGCCGACGGCTGCGAGCCTCGCCCCCGTCGCCGGGTTGACTGTTGCGAAGTCACCGTCCGTCGGTCCCTCGACGAACGTGCCATCGATGAAGTGGTGGACGCGCTGTGGCAGTTGGACGGGGAAGCGCTCGGGGGCCGGAGACCAATCGAGCGCGCCGCGGAGATCGAGGGACGTCATGGGCACCTCAGTCGACCGAGAAGCGACGTGGGGAGGGGTAGACACCCTCTTCCGTCCAAGCGATCTGGCGGAGGAGGTCATTGACGAGCGCGCTGGCGCCAAAGCGGAAGCGATCCGGATGCAGCCAATCAGCCCCGAGCGTCTCGGCGACGAGGACGAGGTAGGTCAACGCGAGCTTTGCATGTCGGATCCCGCCGGCTGGCTTCATGCCGACGACGCGGCCCGTCGCGAGGTGATGGTCGCGGATCGCCTCCAGCATCACCAGCGTGACCGGGAGCGTGGCTGCGGGCTGTACCTTCCCGGTGCTCGTCTTGATGAAGTCCGCACCGGCGTCGATCGCCAAGCGGCTGGCTGTCGCGACGTCGTCGAGGGTCCCCAACTCGCCGGTTTCGAGGATGACCTTCAGGTGGGCCGGACCGCACGCTTCCTTGGTGGCGACGATCTCCTCGTAGACCGCTTGCAGGTCGCCGGAGAGGAAGGCGCCCCGTGAGATCACCATGTCGATTTCGTCGGCCCCGAGCTCGACCGTCCGGCGGACCTCGGCGAGCCGCAGGTCGAGGGGCAACTGCCCGCTCGGGAACGCGGTCGCGACGGCGGCGATGTGGACCCCGCTCGCACCGAGTGCGGCCTTCGCGACGGGAACGAGGCTCGGGTAGACGCAGACCGCCGCACAGGCGGGAACGTCGGACCGCTCGGGCGCGGGTCGCATCGCCTTCCGGCACAGCGCCCGCACCTTCTCGGGGCTGTCGGCGCCCTCGAGCGTGGTCAGGTCCACCATCGACAGCGCGAGACGCAGCAAGTCCTTCTTCAACGCGCCCTTGACGGAGCGGGTCTTGAGGCGGTCGATGCGGCGCTGGACGGCGTGGGTGTCGACGCGAACCTGCCGCCAGCGTCCGATGGCGTCCGGGGTGAAGGGCGGCGGGGTCATGGCACCTCCCGTGCAACGGCCGGTTATCGCGAACGGGGGACGGGTGCGACGCGATGGCAGCCGCAACGCGCGACCCCGTGCCAAGGAGGCGTCGATGTCGTTCCCAATCGAGGCGATGCTGGCCGAGATGTCCGCGGGTCGTGCGCAGTCTCCAGACGCGATCGCGGCGTTCGTCGAAGGGGTCGTTGCCGAGACGATCACCCGTCCGCAGGCAGCGGCTTGGCTCGCTTGGGCGTTCGCTCGCACGCTCTCGGACGACGAGACGGCAGCGCTGACGGCGGCGATGACCCGTTCGGGCGACGTGTTGTCGTGGGCGGAGGTCGGGCCGACGGTGGACAAGCACAGCACCGGCGGTGTGGGGGATAAGATCAGCCTGATCCTGGCGCCGTTGTGGGCGGAGCTCGGTCGGAACGTCCCGATGATCAGCGGCCGTGGGCTCGGTCACACGGGCGGCACCCTCGACAAGCTGGAAGCCATTCCTGGGTTTCGCACCGATCAGGACGCGGACGCGCTTCGGCGCCAACTCCGGGAGGTCGGCTGTTTCATCACGGGCCAAACCGGTCACCTCGCGCCCGCCGACCGCATCCTCTACGCCCTGCGCAACGAGATTACGGCGATCGCGTCGGTGCCGTTGATCGTCGGATCGATCCTGAGCAAGAAGCTCGCAGCCGGGGTCGACCACCTCGTCCTGGACGTCAAGGTGGGGCCTGGCGCGTTCATGAAGACGCTGGCCGACGCGACGACGCTGGCGGAGGCGCTCGTTCGGGTGGCGCGGGCCAATGGCGCGCAGTGCGAGGCGTGGATCACGGCGATGGACCGACCGCTCGGCGTTGCCTGCGGCAACGGCAACGAGGTCGATGAAGCGATCGCGGTCCTTCAGGGGGGCGGCCCCGCCGACGTCGTCGCGCTGACGC
>JBJONI010000413.1:0-10032 GCA_046051915.1 Pseudomonadota bacterium | reverse complement strand
ATGACGAGACGGCGCCTTCGGCGTTGTCGGTGTCGATCGTGTCGGACGTGGACGGCCTGCTTCGTCTGGGAGGTGCGGACGCCGACGGGACGGTGACGCTGCTCCGCGCGCTGTCGCCCGGGCCGCACACGCTGCAGGCCTCGGTCCTCGACGCCGCGGGGCAGACGTCGAGTGCGACGCGGACGGTGCGGATCGATCGGCCGGCCACGGCGCCGATGGTGCACATTGAGCCGATTCGGCCTGGTACCTCCGACGACTTGGTCGCCGTGATCGACGCGCCGGCCTCCGACGCGGATGGCGACCCCTTTCTGCTCGTGTGGACGTGGACGGTCGACGGGGCGCCGACACCGTTCGATGGGCCGATTGTCCCTGCCGCCGCCACCACGCGCGGCGAGGTGTGGACCGTGTCGGTGAGGGCTGAGGGCGCTTGGGTTCCGGGCGCCGCGGCGACCGACGCCGTCGCGATCGCGAACACGCTGCCGACCTTGGGGGTCGTGCGGATCGCGCCGACGGTGGGGGACGTCACGTCGGCATGGACGTGCGTCGCCGAGCTGGCGGCGGACGTCGACGGGGATCCGGTCGCGGTCGCGCTTCGGTGGTGGCTGGATGGCGCGCTCGTCGCGAGCGGCCCGAGCCTGCCGGGGGGCGTCGCCGCGCGTGGGGCCCGCCTCGTCTGCACGGGCACGCCTTCGGACGGCCAAGCGGAGGGCGCTGAGGTGCCGAGCGCGCCGGTCGACGTGGGCAACGCGCCGCCTTCCGTCGGGTTTGTGGACCTCGCTCCTGCCTTGCCGGATGTGACCACGGCTTGGTCGTGTGAAGGCGTGGCGTTCACCGACCCCGATGAGGACGCGGTGACCGGCCACATCCAGTGGACCGTGGACGGTGTCGTCGTTGGCCAAGGTCCAACGCTGCCGTCTGGCGTGCCGCGGGGCGCGTTGGTCGGATGCACGGTCACCCCCGATGATGGTCAGGTCTTGGGAGAGCCTGCGACGCGCACGGCCACCGTTGGGGACGCGCCCCCGGCGCTCCTCGGTGTCGTGATCACGCCGGATCCCGGGGACGCGACGTCGTCCTTTGGGTGCGTGCCGGGCCTTGCGGTCGACCCGGACGGGGACCCTGTGGCCGTCGCGGTGTCTTGGTCGGTCGACGGGGTCGACGTGGGGACGGGTTCGTCCCTGCCCGCGACGCCGGCACGCGGTCAAGTGGTGGGATGCCTCGCGACCCCATGGGACGGGACGCGGTTCGGTGAGCCGGTCGGCGTCAGCGTCGTGGTGGGCAACGCGCCGCCCGCCTTGGTGTCCGCTGTCCTCGGTCCGGAGCCGCTGTACACGGACGATGTCGCGGTGGTGACGGGCGTGGGCAGCGACCCCGATGGCGACACGGTGCGCTTTGAGGTCGCCTGGTACGTGAACGGGGTGGCGGTCGGCACGGGCGCCTCGCTGTCGGGCGCTCGCTTTGCGCGTGGAGACAGCGTCTCGGCCCTCGTCGCCGCGACAGACGGCGAGGCGTTGAGCGACGCGGTCGTGCTCGGCCCGATCGTCGTCGCCGACAGCCCTGCGGTCCCGCCCGAGATCGCCGTCGTGCCGGAGGCGGGGCGGCCGCACGACGTGCTGCAATGCGTGGTGGTGACGCCTGCTTACGATCCGGACGGCGAGGCGAACGCGCTGTCGTTCGGCTGGACCGGTCCGTCGGGCGCACCGCTGGTCGGGCTCGACACGACGTCCTACCCGGACGACACGGTCCCGCGAGGCTCGGTGGTCGCCGGGGTGTTTACCTGCACCGTCACGCCGTCTCAGCCCACGACCGGCTGGACGTCGGTGCGGGCGACGGCGACGGTGACGCCGCTTTGGCCGGGGCCGCTGGTCGCGTTGAGCACCGCCGAGGTGCAGATCTTCGGAGACCTGTCGTTCGACCACCTCGGCGAGGGACCTTGCGGGGTCGCGACGCCGGATCTGGATGGCGATGGCCGTGACGACGTCGCGGTGACCGTCGCGGAGCGTGACGGCAGCGCGGGGACCGACGTGGGCGGCGTCGCCGTGTTCTTCGCCTCGCGCCTCGTCGCGGGCGCGCGGTTGGCCGCCTCGACCGCGGACGTTTGGATCTCCGGGTACCAGGCCGCAGGGACCTTGGGTCGGTGCTTGCAGGCCGTGCCGGACCTCGATGGCGATGGGCGTGACGAGCTGCTGGTCGCGGCACCCGACGAGGACCGCGTCCTGACCAGCGACGGGGTGGTCCGGCTCTACCTCGGCGCCACGCTGGTACCCGGCGCGACGCGGACCGTGGCGGACGCCGATGGGACGTGGTGGGGCGCTTCGGCCTCGGCGGTGGCTGGCACCTCGATGGCGGCGGCCGACGTCGACGGTGGGGGCCTGCCCGACTTGATCCTCGGCGCGCCGGCGCAGTCGGCCGCAGGTCTCGGAAACGTCTACATCCTGCGCGGCGAATCGCTCCCGGCCGACGGACGGCTCGACGCTGTCGCCTGGCGGACACTCTCGGGCGGCGCGACGGGGGACCGGCTCGGTGAGGCCGTCGCTGCGCTCGGGGACGCGGACGGGGATGGGATGGCGGAGCTTGCAGCCGGCGCACCCGGGTTGGACCGCGTCGCGCCCGACATCGGCGGGGTGGTCGTCTGGTCGGGTGCCCGGATCGGCGCTGGCGGGTCCCTCACCCCGGCCCAGGCCGACGCCGTGTGGGTGGGGGCCCGCGCTTATGACGGTGCGGGGGCACGATTGGCGGCGGCCGACGGCGACGGGGACGGTTGGCTCGATCTGTTGGTGGGGGGATTGACGACCGATGCGACGCTCGCCGACGTCGGCCGCGTCGACCTGATCCCGGCGGCGGCGATCGGCTTTGTGGGCGACGGCGCCTTGTCAGGCGTCGCGACGAGCGTGGTCGGACTCGGGGCATCGGATGTCGCGGGCACCGGCTTGGGCTGGGTCCCTGACCTGTCGGACGACGGCTTGCCTGAGATCCTCGTGGGTGCCCCCAACCGCGACGTGCCTTTCGTCAACGGCGGCGTGGCAGCCTTGTTCCCGAGCCAACAGGCGGCGACGCCGAGCCGCTGGACCCTGGACGATGCCGACCACCGCTTCACCGCGAGCAGCAGCAACGACCGAGCTGGCTTTGTGGCTGGCGGCGCCGACGTGGACGGGGACGGCCGCGGCGACCTTTGGGTGGTGGCACCGCTCGAGAACGACGTCGTCGCATCGGGCGGTCGGGTCTACCTGTTCTTCGCGCCTTGAACGGTCCGTCGCACGCCTGCCGGCTCACGCGTTGCTGGGACGTCCGATGTGGTCGATGATGCCGTAGGCGAGGGCTTCCTCGCTCTTCATCCAGTGATCGCGATCACAGTCGGCCACCACCTGCGCGAACGGCTTGCCGGTGCGGTCGGCGAGCAGGCGGAGCAGGTCCTCCTTCATCTGGAGGATGACCTTGCCGCGGATGATCATGTCTTCGGTGGGGCCGCCATTGCCGCCCAGCGGTTGGTGCAGCAGGACGCGGCTGTTCGGCAGCGCGTAGCGGTGGCCCTTTTCGCACACCGAGAGGATGACGGCGCCCATGCTCGCCGCAATGCCTCGGACCCAGGCGTAGACCGGCGCCTTCAGGTGCGTGATGGTGTCGGCGATCGCCATGCCGGCGTCGATGCTTCCGCCGGGGGAATCGATGCACAGGATCACCGGCCGCGTGGCGTCGAGGGACTCGAGGGCGTCGAGCTTGCGCATCAGCGCGATCGAGGACTTGGAGTTGACCTCTCCTTCGAGCCAGACCGTGCGGGTGGTGCGCTCCTCGGGCGTCAGCACGGCCGTGCGCGAGGCGGACGCGGCCGCGAGGCGAACGGGGACAGGCGCGTTGCGCGGGGCGGTCGTAGGCGGTTGGGGGGGCATGGCAACTCCGTCTGCATGCGGTAACCACGGCCGTCGGCCGCGACGAGGGGGGTCAGCGCTCGGCGAGCGCCGCTTCGAGGATCGGGCTCGGCGCGCCCACGCAGGTCACCCACAATTGATGGATCGCGCGTGTCGCCGCGACATGCAGCACGCGGCGCGCGCTCGGCGTGTCGGGGAAGAGACCTGCCGAGGGCTCCACCAGCACGACGTAGTCGAACTCGAGGCCCTTGACTTGCGCGACGTCGACCACCTCGACCCCGGGCGAGAACGAGAAGTCTTCATCGGTCACGCGGCGGACGCGCGGCACTTCTGCGGCACGCAATCCGCGCTCGTACGTCTCGGCGAGGCCCACGTTTGGGGTCACGATCGCCACGTTGGCGAAGGGCTCGTCGCGGAGCAGCTCTTGGAGGACGTCGGCGAGGAACACCACCACAGCGCCGTGGTCGGTGAACCGGAACATCTCGACAGGCGGCCCGTCGCGGACCGTGAGTGGGGCCTCGCCGTCCTCCCGCAACGGCCCGAGCAAGGCCGCCGCGAACGCGACGATCGGCCGAGACGAGCGGTAGGCGACCTTCAGGGTGTCGACGGCGGTGCCGGGGACGCCGAGCCACCCGAAGAACCCGGCCCAGTCGGTGAACCCCGCGTCCTTCATCACGTGTTGTTGGGTGTCGCCGGCGAGGGTGATCGACTTCTTCTCGTCCAACGTGTCGAGCAGCAGCCGCACCTCGAGTGGGGTGAAGTCTTGGACCTCATCGACGGCGACATGCCGGTGCCGCATCGGCCGCGAGGGGTCGTCCTTGCGGCGGAGGGGGCCGACGCGGAGCTGGTAGGCCCGAAGGAGGAGCGGCTCGTCCTCCGCGTCGATCGCCCCCTCGACGCCAGGTTCGCGCTCGGTCCAGCGCATCAGCTCGTCGTAGCGGTCGCGGCACCACGTCGTGGCACGCACCAGCTCGTCCTCGGTGAACGCGTCACGCGCGTGCTGCGCGACGAACGGCGCGATCGCCTCCAGTTGGGTCGTGACGCTGGCCCAATCGTCGATCGCCGTCTCCACCGTCGACGGGCCCCGGTGGCTCGCGACGTGGGCCTCCAGCGCGAGCAGGAGGACGGGATGGGTCTTGAGGCGCACGACGAGCTCGGGGGTGTCGTCGCGAACTGTCTTGGGCAACCGCGGGAAGTGGCGGCGCCGCGTCTCTCGCACCCATTCGGGAAAGCTCACCGCCTCGACACGGTGGACGCCAAGGGCGGGAAGCACGCGCCCCACGTAGTCTCGAAGCGCGCGAGAGAACACGACGAACAGCGTGTCGGGCCCGTCGATCTTCGCGTCGTTGTACGCGAGGTAGGCGATGCGGTGCAGGGCGACGGTGGTCTTGCCCGACCCTGCCGTGCCGCGAATGACGACGAAGCCGGCGTTCGGTCTCGTGATCAGCGCGAACTGTTCGGGATCGATCAAGCTCGCGATGTCGGGCAGGCGCTTGTCGACCCGAGACGTCGCCCCTTGGCCGTCGGTACCGAGACGACGCTCCGAGCCGCCGCCCGAGGCGTGGAGCACGGTGAACGAAGCGCCTTGGCCACCGGTGAGGCGGTGGGCGTCGCGGTCGCGCCGGGCCCAGCCGCCCTCGCCATCGGGCAGGAAGATGCCCTCTGGCGCGTCGACGCGCTCGAGTTGGCCCGCGCGGATCGTCACGGTGCGCCGGGCCGTGATCGTGCCCTCCATCCACCGGTCGCCGACCTCCTCCTCGAACTCATCGCCTTGGCGGTAACTGTAGAAGATCTTGGAGATCGGGGCGTTCCGCCAATCGATGATCCGCAGGCCACCGTCGATGCGTGTCGCCTTACCGAGACAGACGTCGCGTTCCTTACCGTCCTCTCGGATGCGCATGTGGGCGAAGTACGGAGTCCCTGGATCCACCGCCGGTCGCTCACGGGTGGCACGAAGCTGTGCGAGCAGGGCGTGGTGGTGCTCGAACTGTTGAAGGAGGCTGGCTTTGTCCTCGTCTTTTGCGGCTTGAATCTCGTCGCGGATGCGCACGAGCTCGGTGACCGTTTCGGCCTCCGACGGCGGGGTGTCGGCGGGTAGCGTGGCGAGACCGCGCAGCACGCGCTCGAGCAGGGAGGACTCTTCGACGACGATGGCGTGGGTCACGCAGGGCTCCGCAGAGGGCCTTGGGGGCTAATCGCATCGCGGGATCGTGCCAAGGGGACAGCCCGCAGGTAGACGAATGCGGTCGACAGCCACGGAGTCCGGCCTTGTCCCACGTCATCCGCATCGCACCCGAACCGCTGCTCGCCGCCGGGGGCCGCTTGGAGGTCCTCGCCGTTCCCGCGGGCGTCGACAACGTGCTGTGGGGCCTGCGCTGCGTGGAGACGGGCGCGTTGGCTTGGGTCGATGGGCCATCGGCGCACGAGGCGCTTCAAGCGTACGGACGCCCCCCCGACCTCGTTTTGCACACCCACCATCACGGGGACCACATCGGTCTGACGCGCGCGCTTCGCGCCGCGGGCCACGCGCCACGCGTGATCGGTCCGCCGCCGGTCGCCGAAGCGCTCGGGGACGTCGAGGTGGTCGACGAGGGGAGCGTCGTCGAGGTCGGCGCCGTGCGGGGCCGGGTGTTGCGGACGGAAGGCCACTTGCAAGGTCACGTGAGCTTCCTGTTCGACGATCTGCTCCTGTGCGGCGACACGATGTTCGGCGCGGGCTGTGGCCGCGCCTTCCACGACGTGGGGTCGCTCTACGACAGCTTGATGCGGCTCGGCGCGCTCGCTGCCACGACGTGGGTGCTCCCCGCCCATGAATACACGTGGGACGGCTTGCGGTTCGCGGCTTGGGTGGAGCCCGAGAACCGGGCGTTGCAGCATCGAATCGACGTGGTTCGCCCCCGATGGGAGGCGGGCGAGACCACGCTTCCGACGCGCCTTGGCGACGAGCAGGCGACGAACCCGTTCCTGCGTCCAGGCAGCCCAGACCTCCGCGCCCGGTTGGCGGTGCTCGGCGTACACACCGGTGCAGGGGCGTCCCGCGACGTGTTTCGTGCGCTCCGCGCGTTCAAGGACACCGCTCCGCAGCGCGCTTGGCCGGACGCGATCGTGCCGGGGCGGGGCGATGATCCGATCGCGTGAGTCGGCTAAGGGGCTGCACGGAGGCGCGATGCGTTGGCTGTGGCTCGCGGGGATGCTCGCGGCGGGGTGCTCGCCTTACCGAAGGCCCCTCGTCCGTGGGACGTTTTTGGAAGTCTGTCCGGGCGGTCTGCCCGAGGTCGCCCAGCTCGATTTTCTCCCCGACCACACCTTCCGGTACAGCTACCCCAAGCCCGACGCTTGGACGGGCGACGGCAACGAGCGGTGGTGGCTGCGCGGCGATCGCCTCACGGTCTCTTGGAATGATGGCTTTGCTGTTTCACGCTACCGCCTTGCCGAAGCGACCGATGCGGGCGCGCCTGGCCGCACGACCAAGGTCGCGTGCCCCGGGACGATTCAACTTCGGCCCGACCCTCGCTCCCCGGCGCCGTGACGCACGTCGTACGGAGGCCCTCAGGGCGTGTAGCAGGCCCGACGCAGCGCAGCGGCGTTGGCGGTGGACCGGGCGCCGACGGTCGCGTCGGGCCATCGGATGGTGCCGACGTCCCACACGTCGTTACGCGACATCAGCCGGCTCGACTGAAACACAGGGGTCGGGTCGCTGCTCAGGTAGACGCGGACCGTCGCGGTGACGGCGCCGTCGCCATGGTCGTCGAAGTAGTGCACGCGGATCTCGTAGGTGCCGTCTGCCGGCGCCGGGATGCTGATGTTCTCGGGTCCGCGGCCGGCACGGTCGTCGAGGTTGAGGCGGGGGTTGTCGCTCAGGCCAGCCGCCGCCCACTCGGGCGTTCGGCTGCACCAGCACGCGGTGCCAGGCTCGGCGAACAGGGGGGCGTCGCCTTGGGCCAAGTGCAGGTCGAGGTCGGCCTGCTCGGTGTCCCACGTCAGCTCCACCACGAGGTCGTCGTCGGGGATCGCGTCGATGCGGCACCTCGCGGGCGCTGATGCGATGCCGAGCGCGTTCGTGACCACGAGGTCGACATCGTAGGTGCCGACCGCGTCGACGAACATCGAGGTCGTGGGGCCCGAGAGGCTGGTCAGGTAGCCCGATGAGGTGGGGACGCCCCGGGGGTCCGTCGGGAGGGCGGCGATCGACCAGGCGTAGGTGAGCGGGAGCTGCCCGTTGGGGTCGGTGCTGGAAAAGCCGTCCATCGAGGCAAACGCCGGCGGGCTCAGTTGGCCCGGGCAGTCGACGACCGCGACCGGGTAGGCGAAGTCCCCGCCGCCGTTTCCGAGCAGGGGCACGCGCGCTTGTGGCGTGTCGCCGTCGTCGCTCGTGAGCACCAGCGTGCCGCTGTCGCCGGCGGGGTTCGGGGTGTAGCCGACAACGACGGGCAGGTCGTCGCCGGGCGCGACCGTCGTGTCGGCCGGGTCGGTCAGCAGCGCGAACGCGCTCGACCCCTCGAGCCGCCATGCGCCAAGGTGAAGCGGCGCCGTGCCCACGTTGCGGACCAACACGACATCGGTGCCGTAGACGGCGGTCTCGCCAAAGTCGAGGGCCGCAGGTGCGAGGACGATGTCGGGCACGGGCGCCGAGACGCCGCGTCCCGAGATCGGGACGTCGATCCTCGGCGTCGAGGCATCGTTCGTCTCCAGCGCGACGCGCGCGGTGTAGTCGAGGAAGGCGGAGGGGGAGAACGCGACGGTCACCTCGGCTTCGTCGTGCGGCGGCACCTCGACGTCGCGAGGGACGACGTCGAACACCCCCTCCGCGTCGTCGGCGACCGAGAGCGCTGCGGTGAGCGTCTCCCCGCCTGCGTTGGTGACGAAGAACGTGGCTGTCACCGTCTGCGGGACCGCGGCATCGCCGAACACCACCTCGCTGGGTGCGACACCGGCCTCCGGCGTGAGCTCGATCAGCACGGGTCCGGGCGGTTTGCAGGCCGCGAGCAGCGTCAGCAGCGGAAACAGGCGCATTCCGATGTCCTCTGCCCCGTTCTAGCCGGGGAATGCGGCCACGTCGCGCGCGCGCTACAAGAGGGGAGAGGGGGCGAGATGCGCGGTCGGTGCTGGGTCGCCATGGGGCTGCTGGGCGCTTCCTGCGAGATCGGCGTGCCGTCCGAGGACAAGGACGACCTGCCTCCGATCGAGGACCCGGCGGATCCCCCGGAGGAGTCCGACGCGCCGTCGCAGGCCGACCCGGAGCCTCGGTGCGCGTGGACCGAGCTGGAGCCCAACAACACGGCCGATCTCGCGGCCGAGTTGCCGTTGGAGACGCGTGCGTGTGGCGACTACAACGCAGCCTTTGATGCCGATTTTTGGTCGGTGACATCGCCGGAGGACGGTTGGTTGGCCCTCGACTTGGCGGGCTACTCTGTGGGGTCCGAGGCTTGGGTGAGCCTCACGGTGAGCCGGCCTGACTTGGGCTGGTCGCTCGGCGCCTTCAGCTACCGGGGGTTGCCCGAGGCGCACCTGCTCGTGCCAGCGCCTGCGGGCACATGGCTGCTGATGTCGCGTCAGACGATCGGCGAGGGCGGAGGCCAGGGTGAAGGCGCCGACTTCTTCTACGAGCTGCGCGCGAGCGCGAGCAAGCCGCCGCTCGATTGGGACCGGACAGAATCCGGGGCCAACGGGAGCGCGGCGGCCGCCGACGTGTTGCCGCTGGGCGTCGGCGCCCCGTTGACGGTCTACGGGGTGGTGGACGCCGCCGGGGCCTCGGACTTTTATGCCGTGGACCTCCCGGCGGGCAGTTGGCGGCTCGGCGTGACCCTCGCCGCGCACGATCTGGGGTCGCCGGGGGACTTTGGGGTCGAGCTTCGCGCACCGGGCGCCGCCGCCGGGCCCTCCTTCTCGTCGGGGCGCCTGTCGAGCGACCTCGATCCGATCGGGGAAGTCGCCGTCACCGGGCCGGGCCGGGCCGTGATCCGGGTCTTCGAGGACTCCGATGGCGGGATGCCGCTGTCGTGGTACGCCGCCACGGTGTCGGTGGAGGCTCCATGAGGTGGGTCGGCGTCAGTTTGATCGGCATGCTCGCGTGCGACGACTACGAGGTCCTCGGCGATCTCGGTGAGACGGGCTGGTTTTCCGACGACGAACTGACGTCGTGCGCGACGGAGCTCGTCGGCGCGCTGCC
>JBJONI010000412.1:0-3732 GCA_046051915.1 Pseudomonadota bacterium | reverse complement strand
GATCACGGCGAATCGCTCGGCGTCCTTCCGGCTGAAGACGAAGTACATCATCGGCAGCCACTCCCGCTGCCGGATCGCCTTGAGCGCGTCGATCGGGTGCGTTCGCGGGAAGTCGGGGCGCTCCGCGTCGCCTCGGCCACGTCCGCGCCCGCGGTCCCGGCCGAAGCGTCCGCGTGGTGCGGGAGCTGGGGAGCCCACGGAGCGCACGAAGTCCTCGAACTCTTCGGTCCGCTGGAGTCCACGTCCGCGGGTGAGGAACCAGAAGTCGAGCGGGACGGCACGTCGCGTCTCAATCACGACTTCGACCGGGCGCTGCCTGACGTGGGTCAACCACGCCGCGAACTCCGTCAAGTTCGGCAGCGTCGCGCTCAATGCCACGATCAAGACGTGTTGGGGCAGGTAGATCAGGACCTCTTCCCACACGGTCCCGCGTTCGCGGTCGTCGAGGAAGTGGATCTCGTCGACGACCACGGCGAGCAGGTCATCCACCGCCTCCCCGGCGAGCAGCATGTTCCGCAGGATCTCGGTCGTCATGACGAGGCAGGGGGCGTTGCGGCGAATGACGAGGTCCCCCGTCACAAGGCCAACGTTTTCTTCGCCGTACAGCCGGACGTAATCGCGGTACTTCTGGTTCGAGAGGGCCTTGATGGGGGCCGTGTAGACGACGCGCTTTCCGGTGCGCATCGCCTCTTCGACGATCCAGTCGGCGATGATCGTCTTGCCGGTGCCGGTTGGTGCTGCCACCAAGACCGACCTGCCCTGATGGAGGTGCTCGATGGCTTGCGCCTGGAAAGGGTCGAGCGTCAGCCCGCGGTACTGCATGGGGTCTCCGGGCGTTGGCCTCGCCGAACGTCGCGCATAGCGCGTTTGACGCCATGCGGCGTGCTTCCGGTGGTGCGTCGCTCGGTCCGGACGGCAGAAACAAGAACGCCCGACCGCAGAGGGTCGGGCGCTTGGGTTTGGTAGTCCGTAGGGGAATCGAACCCCTGTCTGTGCCGTGAGAGGGCACTGTCCTAACCGCTAGACGAACGGACCATGTAGAAAGAGGTGGTTGAGCCGCCTGGACTCGAACCAGGAAATCCAGGGCCAGAACCTGGTGTTTTGCCAATTAGACTACGGCTCAGCATCGGTACGACGCTGCCGCCGCCGACGCACGGAGTTTAACCGGCCTCTCCGACGTGTCAAGGCGGCTCGCGCGGCGTCGCGCGCGATCCGCCAAGCCCCGCGTCGGCCCGGTGGATCCCCGGGGGATCCACTTGCGCGGGCACCGCCGGAGCGCTAAAGGCGCCCGGCTCGTGTCGTTCGACGGGGCGGAGGCCGTGTGCAGTTGGTGGTCGAGTCGCTGTCGGTGAAGGGCTTCGAGGTTCGCCTCGAGGTGGCCGCCGGCGTGGACGTCGGCCAGCCGGAACCTTGGGCGGTCGCGGCCGCTCAGAGCGCCCTCGATGCACCCGTGTCGGGCGTGACGGGCGTCCTGCGCGTCGAGCGGTCGCGGCCTGGCGTCAAGGTGACACCCGTCGGTGTCGAGGTCGCGACGGTTCGCCCGTGCGACCGTTGCGGTGCCGACGCCGCTTTGACGTTGTCTCCCGACGACGTCTTGACCTACTTGCCGATCGAGCACGCGCCCAAGGACGACGAGCGAGAGCTGTCGTCGGACGAGTTGGATGTCGGCTGGTTCCACGACGGTGTTCTCGACATGACGGACGTGTTTGGCGAGCTGCTCGTGTTGAGCCTGCCTGCGCGCGTCGTCTGTGCCGATGTCGCCGCATGCGACGCCGCGATGGCGCTCCCGGTCGAGGCGGAAGCCGCGACGGGGCATCCAGCGTTTGCCGCATTTGCTGCCCTCAAGCGGGCTGTTCACTAGGTTTCGAGGAGTCGCATCGCCCCTCGGCGTTCGCGACAGGAGGAAGGTCATGGCGGTTCCGAAGAAGAAGACGTCCCGCTCGGCTCGTGACATGCGCCGCAGCCACGACGCACTCACCTACACCGCGTCGGTCATGGCGTGCCCAACGTGCGGTGAGCCGAAGCTCAACCACCACCTCTGCCCGGCCTGCGGCACCTACAAGGGTCGCGTGGTCCGCAATGTGGCTTCGGCGGTGGAAGCCGTCGAGGCACCTGCCGCGGAGTGAGTCGCCGTGAGCATCGGCGTGTCAACGTCGGTGCTCCGGTGCGACGCTGCGCCGCTGGGGACGGATGTCCGTCCCTTGGCGGCGCCGTTTTGTGATCCGACATGGACGTCCAGCGCTTGGCTGGACGCCTTGCCATCGGACGCGCCGTGGGATTCCCTCGACCAGGCCGAGGCGGTCGCGCGTGTCGAGCACGCGTTGTCCCTGCGGGTGGACGACGCCGAGGCGGTCGGCTGGCGGCGTGCAGACGATGTGCGGCGGTGGTGGGAGGCGCGTGGCGGCGCTCCGCCCGCACAGGCTACGGGCACGCGCGGCGAGGAGGCGCAGTCATGAAGATCGCGATCGGTTCAGACCACGGCGGGTTTCGGCTGAAGGCAGAGGTGGTGGCTCACTTGTTGGGCCTTGGCCATGACGTCGAAGACGTTGGGACCCACGACGGGACCTCGTGCGACTACCCCGACGTGGCGCAGGTCGCGTGTGCGCGCCTGTCTGCGGGCGGTGTCGACCGCGTGATTCTGGTGTGCGGCACCGGACAAGGGATGGCGATCGCCGCCAACAAGCACCCGCAGATTCGCGCCGCGGTCGTCTCCGACACGTTCTCTGCCGCGATGGCCTCAGCGCACAACGACGCGGCGGTCCTGTGCCTTGGCGAGCGTGTGGTCGGCACAGGGCTGGCGCTCGCTTGCGTGGATGCATGGCTCGGCACCGCCTTTGAGGGCGGACGTCATGCGCGGCGCGTGGAGAAGATCGAGGCCCCCGCGCGCTGACGTTGCAGCCCGAGGTGCGCGCGGGACGCGTGAGGGAGGGGACGTTACAGCACGTGGCCTCCATGGAGTGACCGATGCCGCGCCTCGCTGATCAGGATCCCGCCATCGCCGCCGCGCTTCGTGCGGAAGAGTCTCGCCAACAAGAGGGCGTGGAGCTCATTGCGTCGGAGAACTACGCCAGCGCGGCCGTCATGGAGGCGATGGGTTCGGTCCTCACGAACAAGTACGCCGAGGGACTGCCGGGGGCGCGGTACTACGGTGGTTGCGTCCACGTGGACGTCGTGGAGAAGATCGCCCGTGAGCGTGCTTGCGCGCTGTTCGGCGCGGAGGCCGCCAACGTCCAGCCGCACTCCGGTGCGCAAGCGAATGCCGCGGTCTATCTTGCCACGATCAAGGCAGGTGATCGCCTGCTCGGCCACAGCCTTAGCCACGGTGGTCACCTCACGCACGGCTCGCCCGTCAACAGCTCTGGCCTGCTCTACGAGGCGCACCACTACCACCTCGATGAGGCGACCGGTCGCCTCGACATGGACGCGGTCCGGGCTCGCGCTCTGGAAGTGCGTCCGAAGATCCTCGTCTGCGGAGCCTCTGCCTACCCTCGTACCCTCGACTTCGAGGCCTTCCGGAGCATCGCGGACGAGGTGGGCGCCCTGCTGCTCGCCGACATCAGCCACATCGCGGGTTTGGTCGTGGCGGGGGAGCATCCGACCCCGGTGGGGCATGCCCATTACGTGACCACCACCACCCACAAGACGTTGCGTGGCCCGCGCGGTGGCCTCATCCTCACCGATGAGGCGAACGCCAAGGCGATGAACAAGGCCGTGTTCCCAGGAACCCAGGGC
>JBJONI010000411.1:0-5752 GCA_046051915.1 Pseudomonadota bacterium | reverse complement strand
GGGTCTGGTCGGCGAGGGCGACGACACGACGTCGTTCAGCCTCGCCGCGGCCTACCGCACCGAGCGGATGGAAGGCGGCCTGCAGGCGATGCTCCGCCACCGTGGCGGTGCCCAACGGTTTGACCTCTATACGCTGGACGGAACGTTTGACCTTGCGTTTGGCCCCATCGGGGTCGCGGGTGAGGTCGTCGCCCAGCTGGGGCGTGGCGATTTGTCGTCCGGCATCAACGACGTCAGCGTGACCGCCGTGGGCGCCGTCCTCGACGCCGGCGCCACGTTGCCGAAGGTCCACGCGGGCGTCGAAGCCGGCCTCGCCACAGGCGACGCCTCCCCCAACGACGGGAAAATCCGGACCTTCACCTTCGACCGCGACCACAACGTCGGCTTTCTGCTGTTCGAGCAGCCGATGCCCACCCTCGCAGCGACGAACGCCGAAGACGATGATGGACGCGACTTCGGCCAGGTCCTCACGGGCCAGGCCGTCAGCAACGCGCTGTACCTCAAGCCGCGGGTCGCCTACGAGATCACGCGGGGCCTGTGGGCGGATGCAAGCTTCCTCGCCGCGAAGACCGCGAAGGCCACCGACGCCCAGAAGGCGCTCGGTCGCACCGCGTACGGCTACGAGGTCGACGTCGGGCTGCGGTGGCAGGGAACCGAGCACCTGACGGTCACCGGGACCTTCGGCACGTTCATCCCCGGCAAGTTCCAGAGGAACTACACGGACGAAGCGTTCACCGGATTCAAGGCCCCCGTCTTCGGCGGCCAACTCGTCGGTCGCATCGACTTCTGAGGCGAACATGCGCGCACTTCACGGGATCCACACCGCCCTCATCACGCCGTTCACCGACGACGACGCGGTCGATTGGGACGCCTTCGCGGCCCTGGTCCAGCGGCAGCTCGACGGGGGCATTCACGGCCTCGTTCCTTGCGGCACGACCGGCGAAACCCCGACGCTCACCCAGGACGAGGTGGACGGCGTGATCCGCGCGACCGTCGAGATCGCCGCTGGCACCGTCCCGGTGACGGCGGGCGTCGGCGCGAACAGCACGAAGCTCGCCGTGCAGAACACCGAGCGCGTCGCGAAGCTCGGCGTCGACGCCGGATTGCTCGTCTTTCCTTGGTACAACAAGCCCAATCCGGACGGGCTGCGGGCCCACGTCCGCGCGGTCGCCGCCGTCGGGCTCCCGATCGTGCTCTACCACGTCCCCGGACGGACCGCGCAACACCTCCCGGCGTCGCTCCTCGGCGAGCTGTGCGAGATCGACGGCGTTGCGGGCGTCAAGGAAGCCACCGGCGACGTGTCGTACGGCACCGACCTGATGCTGGCGACCTCACGCCCGGTGTTCTCCGGCGACGATTTCACGTTCCTCGGCCTGCTCGCGCAAGGCGGAGCCGGTTGCACGAGCGTCGTCAGCAACCTCGACCCCGCCGGTACCGTCGCGGTGTACGACCACTTCCGCGCTGGCCGCAACGCCGAGGCGCGCGCCGCGATGCATCGGCTGTTCCCGCTCGTCCGCTACTTGTTCTCCGAGGTGAGCCCCGTGCCGGCGAAGGCGGCGATGGCGGCGATGGGCCTGTGCCGCCCCCACCCACGACTTCCTCTCGCCCCCAGCACGCGCCCAGCGCCCACCCCCCTGCTCGCGGCGTTGGGGCTGCTGTGAGGTTGGCCGTCCTCGGCGGCACCGGCCGGCTCGGGCGCGCCATCGTCGCCCGCGCCGCCGCCGCGGGGTGGGACGACGTCCAAGCGTGGACACGACCCGGGGCATCTCCCCCCTCCGCATCGATCGTGCCGGGGGTGGTCGCGATCCCATGGACGCACGCGCGACCCGTCGACGTCGTGATCGATGTGTCGATGCCCGGGGGCCTCGCGGCGGCGGCGGCGGCGGTCGGCACGGCGGCCGTGGTTCGTGGCGTGACCGGGAAGGACACGACGTACGACGAAGCGGTGTGGGCGTCGCGTGGCGCCCTGCTCACGACCGCGAACTTCTCGACCGGGGTCCACGTCCTCGCCGACCTCGTCGCCCGCGCCGCGCGTGCGCTGCCCGACCACGACATCGAGATCGTCGAACAGCACCACCGCCACAAAGCCGACGCCCCGTCTGGCACCGCGTTGCTGCTGGCGCGCGCGGCCGCTGACGCACGCGGTCAGGGCCTCGAAGACGTGCTGTACGGTCGGCACGGGCAAACGGGTCCCCGAGGTCCGGCCATCGCGATCCATGCGCTTCGCCTCGGTGACGTCGCCGGCGACCACGAGGTGTGGTTCGGTGGGGACGGTGAGCGCCTCAAGCTCGGCCACGTTGCGACGAGCCGTGAGGTGTTTGCCGCCGGAGCCCTGCGGGCCGCACGGTGGATCGTGGGGCGCCCCGCGGGTCGCTACACGATGGCGGACGTGCTCGGACTCGGCACCTGATGCTCCTGACGGTGCTCGCCGAGGGCAACGATTGGTACGCCGTGGCCAAGCCGAGCGGCCTCGCGTGCCACCGGTCGTCGCTGGTTCACGACCGCGTGACCGTCGTCTCCGTCTTGGAGCGCCAGCGCGGGGAGCGGCCCCACCTCGTGCACCGGCTCGACCGCGCCGCGTCGGGCGTGTTGCTGCTCGGTCGAACCCCCGAAGCCACCCACCGTTTGCACACCGCGTTGCACCAGCCGGGCGCGACCAAGGTCTACCTCGCCTTCGTACGTGGCTTCTTCCGATGGGACGACCCCGTCGATGTCGACACCCCGATGAAGGACGATCAAGGCATCGTCCGCGACGCACGGACGGTCATCGACGTCCTCGGCCGGAGCCAGACGCCGCGCTGCAGCCTTCTGCGCGCCCGCCCGGCGACGGGGCGGTACCACCAGGTGCGTCGCCACTGTCGCGATCTCGGCCATCCGTTGCTGATGGACCACCAGCACGGCGACACCCGTGTCAACGTCGCGTGGCGCGAGACGACACCGCTGCGCCGCCTCGGCCTGCATGCTTGGCAAGTCGAGACCGCAGACACCGGCCTGATCGTGTGTCCTCCACCCGAGGACCTCGTGGTCGTATGGCGCGAGATGCCATGGTGGGCCGACGCCGTCGCCTCGACACCCGATCTCGGCGTCACGCCGCTGCCGCTGCGGGTCGCCGACCGCGACGATGAGCCCGCCTAGGTCTCGACCGCGACGAAGTGGACCCCCACGACATCGCCTTCGGCGGTGCCACCGAGCACGTAGACCTCGATCGAGCCGCCCACGACACCTCCGCCGATCCCGCGCCCGATCCGCCAGACACGGGCGCCATCGAGCGACGCCATCGTGGCGCGGATGGCCGACCAACCCGCCGCTTGGGTCCGCTGGAAGTCGTCCCACCACGGCTGCTCGACCGTGAGCGGGTCAAACACCGCCGCGAGGTCCCGCACCTCGACCTCGCGATCGGCGAGCGCGGGCGGGAACGTGGACGTCCAGACCGGCGCCACGAGGTCGGCGACCGTTCGGACGCTCGGCAGCGCGGTCGGGTCGGTCAGGACCACGACGTCCACCGCGCTCTCCGACTCCGAGAGGAACAGCAACCCGGGCACGGCGGCCGACAGCGCGTTCGTGGCGTCGGCCGTGCGGACCTCGGTGACAGGCGTCGGTGCGCTGGCGGCGGTGTCGCCTCCGGTCTCCGACGTGTCTTCGGAGGACGGCGCCGCGGTGTCCGCCGGCTGAGGCTGCGCGGTGTCGGTCGTCGCCGCTGCGGTGTCCGTCCCTGTCTCTCCCGTAGGAGGGACCGACCCGGCCCCACACGCCACCGCCCACAACAGCGCTCCCAGCCTCGCCATCCGTCGCATGCGCCCCCCGAGGCCTTGGAGGTATCGCCCCTTGCACGGCACGTCGTGCGACGATTCGGGGACGCCGCGCCGCCTTCCCCGCCCACGTGGACGGGGTATCGGGCCCTCGGAGGCCGCATGACCCTGCTCTCGTCGTTGACCCTTGGGATCGCGCTCGCGCAAGAGACCGACGCACCGGACCCGTACGCGTGGCTCGAAGACGTCGAAGCCCCGGAGGCGCTCGCTTGGGTCGACGGCAAGAACCAGACCGCCATCGCCGAATTGACGAGCGATCCCCGTTACGCGCCGATGGAGGCACGGCTCCGCGCGATCTACGACAGCAAGGACAAGATCCCTTACGTCGGAAAGATCGGGGACCACCTGTACAACATCTGGCAGGACGCCGACCACCCCCGCGGCGTGTGGCGACGCACGACCGCGGCGTCGTTTCGGCAAGCCAATCCGGCGTGGGAAACGGTCATCGACCTCGACGCGCTGAGTGCGGCCGAGGGCAAGGCTTGGGTGTGGCATGGCGCGACGTGCTTGCCCCCGGCCTACACCCGCTGCCTCGTCAGCCTCTCCCCGGGGGGCTCCGATGCCGACGTCACGCGGGAGTTCGATCTCTCGACCCGCACCTTCGTCGCGGACGGGTTCGAGCTCCCGGAATCCAAGGGCAGCGCCGCTTGGATCGACGCCGACACCGTCTACGTCACCCTCGCGCAAGGTGGCGATACCGAGACCACCGCGGGCTACCCGCGTCAGGTTCGCGTCTGGCGCCGCGGCACCCCCCTCACCGAGGCGCGCGTCGTGTTCGAGGGCGAGCGGACCGACGTCTCGGTTGGCGCCTACCACGACTTCAGCCCGGGGTTTGAGCGCGACGTCGTCTACCGGAGTCCGAGCTTCTTTTCGACCGAGGTGTCGCTGCGACGGGGAGACGCGTACGTCCGGCTTGAGGTGCCCGCCGACGCCAACGCCTCGTTGTGGCGAGAGCATCTGCTGCTCGAACTTCGGACACCGTGGGAAGTGGCGGGCACGTCGTTCCCGGCCGGCGCCCTGATCACGACACCTCTCGACGCGTTCCTCCGCGGTGACCGAGCTTTTCAGGTCCTGTTTTCGCCGAACGGACGCAACGCCTTGGCCGGCGTCACGCCGACGCAGACCCGCGTGGCGCTCACCGTGCTCGAAGACGTTCGGGGCCGGGTCGAGGTGTGGACGCCCGGCGCCGGCGGGTGGACCCGCAGCACCCCCCGGGGATTGCCGCGAAACGCGAGCGTCACCCTGAGCGCCGTCGACCCCGACCACAGCGACCGTGTCTGGCTGACCACCACCGACTTCCTCAGCCCAACCACCCTGTCGGAGCTCGACCTCGCCAAGCCCGCGCCGCCTCGCGCGCTCAAGCACCTGCCGGCGGCGTTCGACGCCTCGGGTCTGGAGATCACGCAACACTTCGCGACGTCCAAGGACGGCACCCGCGTCCCGTACTTCCAAGTGGGCAAGCCGACACCGGCCCCCAAGGGCGCCGCGCCGACGCTTCTGTACGGGTATGGCGGCTTCGAGGTGAGCCTCACACCGTCGTACAGCGCCGCGTTTGGGGCGGCATGGCTCGAACAGGGCGGTGTGTACGTCCTCGCCAACATTCGGGGCGGCGGAGAGTACGGGCCGGGGTGGCACCAGGCGGCGCTCAAGGACAAGCGCCACCGCGCCTATGAAGACTTCGCCGCCGTGGCCGACGACCTCGTCGCGCGCGGGGTCACCACGCCGAAGCACCTCGGTGCGATGGGCGGCAGCAACGGCGGCCTGCTGATGGGGAACATGCTCACGCTCTACCCAGACCGCTTCGGCGCGATCGTCTGCCAGGTCCCGCTCCTCGACATGAAGCGCTACCCGCATCTGCTCGCCGGCGCGTCTTGGATGGGGGAATACGGCAACCCCGACATCGCCGAAGAATGGGCGAGCATCCAGACCTTCTCGCCCTACCA
>JBJONI010000410.1:0-3493 GCA_046051915.1 Pseudomonadota bacterium | reverse complement strand
TCGTGGTCGCCGTTCGCGCGCGGGAGGCGCTCGGAGAGGCGCACGGTCAGCGTCGTGTCGCCCTCGGCCTCGTCCACGCCGTCCGCGAGGCGCGCGGCACGGAACGCCTGCACGGCGTCGTCGACGATCGCCACCGGCTCGATCGCGGTCGCGTCGTACACGCGCGCGCCGGCTTCCATACGCGCCCAAGTCAGCATGTCCTCGATCCGTCGCGAGAGGCGCCGCGTCTCCGCGCCGAGCAGGTCGAGGCACTCCGATTCTCGCTCGGGCGACAAGCCGCCGGCCCGGAGCGTGTCGACGAACAGCCCGATCGCTGTGAGCGGGGTTCGAAGCTCATGACTCACCTGTGCGAGCAACAGCGTCTGGCGTTGGCTCGTCGCAATCTCTCGGCTCGCGGCCACGGTGCCGGTGAACACGCCGATCACGACGAGCGCGAACAGGCCGAGGCTCATCGACGTCGGGAGCGCGGTGGATGCGGGCGCGCGCCATGTCGGGGGGTAGGTGATGCCGAGCGCGAGACCCGTGAGCGCCCCGCCGAGCGGCTCGAGGGCTGGTCCGTTGGGGTTGGAGGCGCCCGATACCTCTGACGGGCTCGGGGCGTCGAGTAAGGAGACGCCGAGGCCCTCGGCGCCGGCGAGGTTCGCGTGACGTTGCGCGGCCGCGGCGATCGCGGCGCGAGCGTCGTTGTCGCCAGGTCCGGGGACGGGGAGCAGCCCGCTCGCCACCTCGGCCTCCAGCAACCGCGCGAGCACCGGAAGCTGCACGGCGACGTCGCGTTGCGCGAGGTCCGCCGCGGTCCATCGCTGGTAGCCGAACGCCCCGAGACCCATCAGCACGATCAGCAGGGCGGGTGCCACCACGGTGGTCGCGAAGATCCACGACAGCCGGCGCACGCCCCACGCGTCGCCCACGCCTCGTACTGCCATCGGCGTCCTCCGAGCCCAACGCGTCGACCGCTGGACACGGCGTCGGTTATCGCGGACACTGGCAGTGGGGGTGGTCGGATGCGGGTGGGTCGAGCCTTCGTCGTCGGGGTCGCGTGTTTGGCGTCGTGCGCGTCCGAGCCTCCGGAGATCGCGATCGCGATGTTGCCCGCCACGTCGGCTGCCAAGCCGTGGGCGCTCGACACCATCGCGTGGAACCAGACCGAGTTCGCTTGGTCGTCGCTCGGCATCCTCAACCAAGGCTGGTTCAACCTCAAGCTCTCCTCAGCGCGGCTCCGTGATCCGAGCGATGCCGCCGCGCCTGCGGACGATGGCAGCGACGGCTGGTCGGGGCTTCTGCCTGGAAAGTCCTTGCTGGAGCTCGGCGAGTCCTCGATCGAAGGTCGCGACCTGCCGATCCGCGAGTCCGCGACGGTGGAGGTGCGCTTCGCGCCGCCGCTCCCCGGCGAGCAGACGCTGTGGACCACGGGCGACTACGGGGCGATCGTGGAGTTTGATGTCGCCACCGGCACGATCTTCGACAACAGCACTGGCTTGCCCGACTTTGACGCGATGGCACAGGTCGAGACCCAGACGATCCAGACGTTCGTCACGTTCTCGATCGACTGCGACCTCGATGATGACGGGTTCGACGACTACGCGTGCGCCGGGGACGATTGCAACGACACCTACGCGGCGATCTCGCCCGACGCGGTCGAGATCTGTGACGGGGTCGACAACGACTGCAACGAGGGGACGGACGAGGGCTGCCCGACACGGTGAACGGCCCAGAAACTTGCGTCCTTGCAGCATGTGAAGCTTGCGGCAAATGGTGAATCCGCGGTAGGGGATCCGCGGAGATTCCACCATGCGGGTCCTGCCCTTTTTGCCTGCCGTGCTCGTGCTCGGTTGCCAGTCCAAGATCACGGTCGTGGCCACGAACGCGAAGCCCGTTGCCACGATCTTGGCCCCGACGGCCGGAGAGTCGGCGGTGGAAGGCAGCACGTACACGCTGCGGGGCACGGCGTCGGATCCGACGACGGATCCTTCGGAGCTGATCGCCCGTTGGTTCCTTGATGGGATCGAGGTTTGCGTAGGCAGCGCCCCTGCCGAAGACGGCACCACCACCTGCGACGTGACGGTGCCTGACGCGGAGGCCTCGGTTCGCCTGGAGGTCCTCGACCCCGACGGCGCCTCGGACGAAGCCACGGCGACGCTCGGTGTGGTGGCGAACGCGGCGCCGACGGCGCGGATCACGGCGCCCACGGCGTCGGCGGTGCTGTACAGCGACAAGCTGGTCACGCTCGATGCGGCGGGTGCGGACGCGGAGACGGCGTCGGACGCGTTGGTGGCGACGTGGACGTCGTCGCTGGACGACGGCCTGACGACGCCTGCGCCCGACTCTGAGGGGCGGGTGCTGGGCGCTGTGACGCTGAGCGAGGGCGAGCACTTCCTCACGTTCACGGTGACGGACGAGAACGGGAAGTCGGCGACGGACAGCGTGACGGTGGAGGTCGGGCCTCCGAACACGCCGCCGTCGTGTGGGATTACGGCGCCTGCGGATGGTTCGGCGTCGGAGCTTGGGAGTTTGGTGGTGCTTCGGGGGACGGTGTCGGACGTGGATGTGCCGGCGTCGTTGGTGTCGGTCGCTTGGAGCAGCGACAAGGATGGTCCGCTCGGCGCGAGCACGCCTTCGACGGCGGGCGACGTGGCGTTCAGCACGTCCTCATTGACGGCGGGCACGCACACGCTGACCCTGACGGCGACGGACGAGGTGGGCGGGGTCTGTACGGCGTTCATCCTCTACACCGTGGGTACGGCGCCGACGCTCGCGCTGATCAGCCCGACGGACGCTACGGTGGTTCGGCTCGGCTCTCCGCTCGCCTTCGAAGCGCAGGTGGCCGACGCGGAATCCTCTGCGACCAGCCTCGCCCTTGCTTGGACAAGCAGCCTTCAAGGCTCGTTGTCGAGCCAAGGCGCGGACTCGTCGGGGCGGTCTCGCTTCACGCGTACGGACTTGTCGGCTGGTGTGCACACGTTGACGGTCCGCGCGACGGATCCGGACGGGCTGTACGTGGAGCAACAGGCGACGTTCCGCGTCAACACCCCGCCGACGACCCCGGTCGTCGCGATCTCGCCGAACCCCGCCCGCACCGAGGACGCGCTGGTCGCGTCGCTTGCCACCACCTCGGTGGACGCCGACGGTGACGCGGTCAGCCTCGCGTGGTCTTGGCTCAAGAACGGTGCTCCGACCTCGTTCTCCGGGCCGAGCGTGCCCGCGTCCGCGACGACCAAGGGCGAGACGTGGACGGCGCGGGCCACGCCGAGCGACGGCACGCACGCAGGCAACCCGGGCGAGGCCACGGTGGTGATCGGCAACACCGCGCCCGACGTCAGCAGCGTCGCGATCACGCCAGCGAGTGCGCCGGTGGGCACCTCGGTGACGTGCGCGGCGTCGGCGTCGGACCCCGACGAGACGCCGTCGGTGACCTACGCTTGGACGGTGAACGGGGCGTCGGTGGCCACGGGCGCGACGTACACGCTCGGCAACGCGGGCGAGGGCCGCGGCG
>JBJONI010000409.1:0-5245 GCA_046051915.1 Pseudomonadota bacterium | reverse complement strand
CGGCGTCAGCGCGGCCGTACGCCGCTTGCCGATCCTCCCAACGCGACGCGACGGACGCATCCCAAAGCGGCCGGTCCTCGGATCTGCCCAGCCGCGCGCGCAGGACGTCGAGCGGCGCGGTCAACACCACACGCCAACACGACGAGAGCCAACGATGGTTCTCCTCAGAGACCCACGCACCGCCGCCGGTCGCGAGCACGCAGGGCGCGCCAGCAACCCGCCGCGCGAGCATCTCCGTCTCTCGCGCGCGGAACGCCGCTTCGCCCTCCCGGCGGAACTGCGCTGCGATGTCCCCGTAGCGGGCGGCAATCTCCCGATCGAGGTCGACGAACGGCCGCGACAGGCGGTCGGCCAACAGGGCGCCGACGGTCGACTTCCCCGTTGCCATGAAACCGCCGATCGCCACGGTCCGACGCACGGCGCCTCCCTGACTCCGGTAGCCTTTGCCGCGAGATTCCGCACGCGGTGCAAAAAAGTCCTCAAGCGCCCGCACGGCGGTCCGATACCCTTGGTGTCCGGAGAGACCATGCGCTTCCTGCTCGCCTTCGCCGCCCTCCTCGCCACGCCTGCCCTCGCCGCGGACACCGCGTTCTTGGTCGCGAACCCCGCAGCGCCCCCGAGCGCGCTGCCCAGCGTCGACCGGGCGTGCACGATGGATGTGGCGGCCCGTCAGGCGAGCCAGACCACCAGCGACCGGGCCGATGAGCTCAACGTCCGCGGCGACGCCTCGTCCGCGATGGGCCTGTGGCGCACGGCCGTGCTGCTCGACGCCTGCAACGGCTCTTCCTGGGCCAACCTCGGCACCGCGCTGGTGTCGCAAGGCAACGCCGCCGACGGCTTGGTTGCGGCGCAGGCGGCGATTCGGCTCGACCGCGGCAACGTCACGGCTTGGATCGCGGCCGCACGTGCACTGGAAGCCCAGGGTCAGTGGAAGGGCGCCCTGAAGGCCTGGCAGGAAGTCCTCGTCATCTCTCCCGAGAACTTCGTGGCAGAGGACGGCTTGCGTCGCGCGGCCCGCGCCTCGCTCTGAGGTCCCCTTGACGACATCCCCCGAGCGGACGATGAAGCCGCCGAGGTGACCATGGCCGCGACCCGCGAGGAGCTGTTGGCGTCGATGCTCGGATCGATCGACCGAAGCCCGCTGCCCGACGCCCAAAAAGGGCCCTTCAAGGCAGCGCTCTCCGCGCTCGCGTCCGACCGACCCCAAGTGATGGACAAGGTGTTCGCGCCGTTCGGCCGAGCCCTACGCAATCCGATGTTCCCTGGGTTGTGGGAGCAAGCGGTTCGAGACATTCCGAAGTCTCCCGCGTACGAGCCCCTCGTCGAGGCTGCACAGGGCATCGCCGCCTTCGTGGCGGCTCACCGGTCCTGACGCGTCGAACAGCGGGCACGCCTGTCGGAAGGACGCTCGCCCCTTCCGAAGGAAAGAAGGCCAAACGGTCCAAACCGCCGACCTTCACGCGGCGCCCGAGGCGCCGAGCGTCAGGGGCTCGTGTCGAGCGGGAAGCCGCCGCCGCCACCGCCGAAGGTGCCCGTGTCCGCGGGAGGCGCGGGTGTTCCCCCGCCGCCGCCGCCGCCACCGAACAAGCCGGTGTCGCCCGGCAGCGTCCCACCGCCGCCGCCGCCGCCACCCCCGAAGATCGACGTGTCGGCCGGAAGGCCGCCGCCGCCACCGCCGCCGCCACCGAAGATCGACGTGTCGACCGGCAGGCCACCGCCGCCACCGAAGCCCGTGTCTTGCGGGAGACCGCCGCCACCGAAGACCGACGTGTCCTGAGGCTGTGACCCGCCGCCAGAACCCGACCCCCCGCCCGAGCCGCCCGAACCGCTCCCAGAGCCAGAGCCGCCCCCTGAGCCGGAGCCGCTTCCCGACCCGGAACCCGACCCGGAGCCGGAACCGGAACCGGAACCGGAGCCCGACCCAGACCCAGAACCCGAGCCGCTGCCAGCACCGCCCGTGTCCCACACGTCGGTGTCTTCGGTGGCGCCGCCACCCCCCGAACCCGAGGTCGTGTCCCCTGTCGTCGACCCGTCGGGGTTCTCGTCGGGGACGTCCACGGCCTTGTCGGTCCCAACGTCCGTAAATCCGGCGAGGTTGCCGCAGGCCACAAGGAACGCGAGCGCAAACAGGGTGGAAGGACGGATCATGGGGACCTCTGCGTCATCATCCTAGACGCAGCGGCCGACGATCGCAACCACCAACGCGCGCCGCGCAGGGAATCGACGGGCCCGAGAACCCATCCGCTTGGTCAACCGCCCACAATCTTGGATACGCCAGCCTTGTCGAGCCACGTGCGAAGGCGCTCGACTTGATCGCCCTGCACGACGACGCCGTCGTCCTCTACGGTGGCCCCGACGCCCAGCGCCTTCTTGAGCGTACGCGCGGCCTCGTCGAGGTGCTGCGCCTCAACGCCTCGGACGATCGTGACCGTCTTGCCGCCACGCCCCGCACGGGTGCGTTGCAGGACGGCGCGCGCGACGCGCGACCAAGCAAACGCCGGGACCACCGGGGCTACCCCCGTAGGCTCGGCTGGCCGAACCTCCCCAGGCGGAAGGACCACCCCGCGGGCGGCCAGCAGACGGCTCAGATCCGACAGGCCCGTCATGACCTCCCCCCTCTGTCGACGCCGAGGCAGACGGCTCCCGGCTGGTACGCGTCATAACGATTCGGACCGCCAAACGCCGTGACCGATGCGCTGATGCTCGTGTCGAGGGCGTACACCTCGTGCCACCAGCCCACCGGCAGAAGCAGCGCGTCCCCGGGCGCGAGCGTCACGTCGAGGACGGCACCGGCGCCCGCCGAGCCGTCGGACAAGCGCCCGGAGGCGTAAAAGCCATCGGCGGCCGCGATCAGCGCGTCCTCCTGCGGCGAAGCGAGCCAGACCCGCTTTCGGCCCATGATCTGGCAGAACAGCACACTGCTGGTGTCGTGATGCGCTGGCGTGTGGGTCCCTGCGGGCCCGATCCACAGGCTACACGCGCCGCGCAGCGGGAGCCCGAGCAGCTCAAGGGGAGGATGGAGATCGTGGAGCAGGGACGCAAGCGGTCCCTCGGCGTTGCGTCCATTCGCGATCAGGTACAGGTCGTTGCCGGCCGGCGCCGCGGCGACGCGCGAGAGGAACGCGTCGAACCGCATCGTTTCGGCATGGGCGCGGAAGTTCCTGTCGCACTCGGGGTCGCGTTCGCGGCCCACGCTCGCGGTGACCTCCGCGTCGCCGAGACGCTCCGCAAGCGACGGCAAGGTCCACCCCATCGCGGGCCACCCGGCGCACGCCCCACGCCATACGGCCGGCACGCCGAAGGGAAGATGGACGTCCGTCAAGGCGCGGCCAGGGACGCCCTGGTAGGTCGGCAACCCCTGCCCATGACGTTGGAGCCGCGCGACCGAGAGCGCCGCGGCGTCGCGCGCACGGGCCCCCCTCTGCAGGCCGTCGCGTAGCCCCGCCCAAACGGGTGAGCGCAACACGCTCGCCACGACGACCTCGCCGCCCTCCCCGAGCTTGGCGGCGATCTCGGACGGGCGAAACCCTTCCGCGAGGGCCGCGGCGACCCAAGCGACCCGAGCGTCCTCCGCCGTCACGGACGCGCCGGGCCCGTGTCCCACACCGGAGGCGCCGGCTGCGGCGGGATCGGCGCGTAGGTATCCCATGCACCCGTGTCCCAAGCGCCGGTGTCCACCGACGTGTCGGGGACGGGCAGCGCCGTGTCCCAGATGGGCGGCGGCGGCTGTGGAGGCACGGGGTCCGTCTCACCGAGCGTGGGTCCAGAGTCCGTCGTCGCCGTGTCCCAGACGGGTGGCGGCGGTTGCGGAGGAGGCTGAGGCGGCAACGGGTCCGTCTCGCCGGGCGGACCCCACGTGTCGCCGGCGCTGTCGGCAGCGGAGTCCCCCGTGGGCGGCGGCTGCGGAGGAGGCTGCGGCGGGATCGGATCGGTGTCGCCCGTGTCGAGCGGCGGCGGCTGCGGAGGAGGCTGCGGCGGGATCGGATCGGTGTCGCGTGGCGTGTCGTCAGGGGTATCCAGCGGCGAGTCCTCCCCCGACGTGTCGGCCGCGTTCGCGGTGTCGGGGCCGGGTTGTGGCGGGGGCTGCGGCGGCGGTTGGGGCGGGATCGCGGAATCGACCCCCGAATCGATGTCGGGCGGGGCCTGCGGCGGCTCGATGTCGCACGCGCCGGCGAGCGTACCCATCAGAACGGCGACCTCGGTCATCTTCGGCCAAGTCCGAGTACGCATGGCACCTCCCTGCCCCACGTTAGCCGCGGGCTGCGGCGGTGTCGATGACGGCCCGCGACGCACCGGGGGTGGCGAAACGCATCCCGCTTCCGTAGACTGAGGTCATGTGGACCTCCCTCGTCTTGCTGGTCGCCTGCGGTGGCTTGGCACCGCTCCCCACCGACACGGGGAGCGGCGACACCCTGCCTCCGTCCGCCGACAGCGGCGTGAGCGACACGCCGCCCGACGCGGATACCCCGACGGACACGCCTGCAGACACACCGGCCCTCGACACAAGCCTTCCGGCCCCCGACGAAACGGGCGCGCCCGCCGTGGAGGACTCCGCCGGGGATTCAGACCCGCCACTCCCGCCCGCGTGGAGCCACACCATCATCGTCGATGGCAGTCTTTCCGATTGGTTTCCGACGGAGTCGGTGCTGACGAGCGCGGGCGGGTCGACGGCGCTTCGGGTCACGTGGGACGCGACGGCGCTCTACCTCGCGACCACCCAGCCCGATGTGTTGACTGGCGGCCCGAACCACTGGTTCGTGGTTTACCTCGGAGACGACGCCGTGGGCGCGACGTCTGGCCTGTTGCTCAACACCCAGCAGCCCGCCTTCCAGCGCCCGATGCGCTACGCCCTTCGGCGCAAGGCCGACGGCAGCTATGACAGCCTGCACGACGCGACCAGCGGCACGTGGGATGCCGGTGTCGAAGGCTGGCTCTCGACAGCGGGCGCCGCGGCCGTCGAGGCCGGCGACACGTTGGAGATCGCCCTTCCCTGGAGCGCCTTCACGCTCCCCGAGCGCTTCACGCTGATCGCGATGTGGGTCTACGAAGGCGCTGGATTCGAGAGCACGTACGCCGTGTCCCCCCACGATGCGGTGACCCCTCCGCCGCCGGCGGTCTACGACGTCAACGTCGACTACCCGCTCGACTTCTTCCGCACCCTCGGCCCCTGACCGCAGTCGGTACACAAATCGACGACGACGCTGACGCCGCCTCGCTACATTGCCGCGCAAGGGAGGTGGCGGAT
>JBJONI010000408.1:0-9452 GCA_046051915.1 Pseudomonadota bacterium | reverse complement strand
CGGCGCACCGGCGACGACCGCGCGGACCCATGGGCGCCCGGCGGCGGTCATCAGGGCGAGGCTGCCGCCGTAGGACCATCCGAACAGGCCGACCCGGCGTCGATGCGCGAGGCCCGCCCGGATCAGCGAGCGGACGCCGAGTTCGACGTCCTCGACATCCTCGGCGCAGAGGTTCCCCTCCAAGGCGCGCAGGAAGCCGTCACCCCGCCCCGTGCTGCCGCGGACATTGGGCGCGAACACCGCGAACCCAGCCTCGACAAGGCTCTGGAACAACACGCTGAACCCGCGTCCGACATGCTCTGCCGGCCCTCCATGGAGCCACACGATCGTCGGATGCGGGGCCGGCCCGACAGGCGCCAACCACAACCCCTCCAACGCCAAGCCGTCCCGGCCCGTCCAGGTCCACAGCGATGCCGGCCGCAACGGGGCTGCGTCCGCAGCGAGATGGGTGTCGGTCACGACGCGAGGGGCGGCGTCCGGACACCGCCACACAGCCCGGGGCGCGCGATGGACGTCCTGCACGAGGGAGACGAACCCATCGGTCGCCCGCGCGCACGACGGCGCGCGCCAGGCCGCGTCCCCCACGTCGAGACGCTCCCGGGATCCGTCGACGTCGAGCCGGATCAAGCTCGAGGCGACACCCGACTCGACAGCGGCGATCAGGCAACCCGGCCGATGGGACCAGTCCCAGCCCGTGACCCACCCGTCGGCCTCGGAGAGCAGTCGCGTCGCCTCGGCGCGCTCGACGTCCAACACCCACAGCTCCGGGTGCGCAAGCAGCTCACCGTCGGGCCGAGCGAGCCACGCGAGGTAGCGCCCCGACACATCCCACGCGAGGTAGCCGAGAGGAGCCGCCGGCACCTCGACGCGTACCGGCCCCTGCCCTCCGACCTCGTCAAGGAACAACAACGGCGTTGGCGGCGGCTGGCCCACGCGCCAGGGGTTCTGCTGCGTCCAGGCGAACCGGATGCTGGCGGGCGCGAAGGCAAAGTCGCCCACGCGGTGGCGAGGCGGCGTCACCGGGGTCGGCGCCCGGTCCAGACCCTCGACCCAAGCAAAGACCCGGCGCGTGCCGTCTCCGTCGACGCCCAAACAAGCGAGGCTCGGTGTTCGGCCCCACGCTTTGAGCACCGTCGCCGACTCGGGGGGCCGCGCCACGCGTTGAACCGCGCGCCCCGGCCGGTCCGATGGGTAAAGCACGAGCTCCGGGCCCGCACGCCCGGTCCGCCAAGCGACGACGTGCGCGCCATCCGAGAGGAACATCCCGCCGTGCGCCGCGTCCGCCGCTGTCCCGACCCGCCGCCAAGCGGTCTCTGCGGGGTCGACGGCGCGAACGCCTTGCCAAGAAACGGGGGCCTCCCCGGGCGTCGTGAACGCACCGAGCCACCAGCGGCCGCACGGGGAGACGCCGACGCCGTCCAGACGGTCGCCTTGCCACCATGTCGGGGTCCCAGCGGGGCTCACCCCTCGTCACCCTCGGCGGTTGCCGACGCGAGACCCGCCTCGGAAGACGCATCCTGTTCGTGCTCGTACACCCAACGCTCTTCCCCGATCACGACGCGCGGCCTACGTAGCAGCGTCGCGGCCTGGGCGTCGGCGTCCGCAGAAAGCCAAGCGCGCCGGCTCACCTGATTCTGCATCACGTGGTGCAGGAACAGCGCAACGAGGACGAAGCGCAGGATCGGGACCTGTTCGAACCCTGGGAACCCACGAAAGACCAAGAAGCCCGCCATCACGATCTGGCTGATCTGAACACAGGCGAAGACGACGGGTCGCCGCCAAGCCAGACGCCACATCGGGACGATGCGGTTCGCGGCAATCGTGGCGCAGACCAGCCCGACGACGAGTTCACTGTTCATCGCCGAGGCTCCAACGCGATGTTGTCGAGGAGACGCGTACCGTCCACGAACGCCGAGATCAGCATTCGAGCGCCCGGCACGACGGCAGCCAGAGGGACAAGGGTCGACCCGTCGACCACCGCAAGATCGTCGATACGATCCACGTCGAGGCGGGAGAGCACCGCGGCGCGCAGGCGTTCCACGTCGGTTTCGCCCTCTGCCACGTCGGCCGCCGCTGCGTGAAGCGCACGGGAGATCGAGCGCGCGCGCACCCGCGCGGACGGTGAGAGGTACTTGTTGCGGCTGCTCAAGGCGACCCCGTCGTCATCGCGCACGAGGCGCCCGGCGCGCACGTCGATCGGCATCGCCAGATCACGCGCCATCGCCTGCAACACGACGAGCTGCTGCCAGTCCTTCTCCCCGAAGATCGCGACGTCACAGCGCGTGAGCCCGAACAGGCGCGCGACGACGGTGGTGACGCCCTCGAAGTGGCCGGGCCTCGCGGCGCCGCACAACGTCTCGGTCAGGCGGTCCACGCGAACGCGCGTCACGAACCCGTCGGGGTACAGCGACGCGGGCGCGAACACGGCATCGGCACCGGCGGCGGCGCACGTCGCGAGGTCACCGGGCAGGTCACGCGGGTAGCGATCCAGATCCTCGTTGGCACCGAACTGCAGCGGGTTGACGTAGATGCTGACGACGAGCCGATCGACGATCGGGCGAATCGCTTCGATCAAGCTCGCATGGCCCCGATGGAGGAAGCCCATGGTCGGCACGAGGCCGATCCGAAGCCGATCGCCCCGCCATCCATCGGCTGCTGCCATCATCGAAGCCGCGTCTTCCAACAGCAACATGCGTCACCCGTAGATGGGACCGAGGTCGTCCGATGGCGGAGGCGCCACCGGCTTCACCATGGCAAAGCTGTGGTCCGGCGTTGGGAACGCAGCCGAACGGACCTCGTCACCGAAGGCTTGGAACGCCGCCACCGCCACCGTCTGCAGCTCGGCGTACCGCTTGACGAACCGAGGCCGAAACCCAAGATCGAGGCCCAAGACGTCATTGCAAACCAGCACCTGACCGTCACAGTCCGGACCGGCGCCGATGCCCACCGTGGGGATGTCGAGCTCGGCCGTGATGCGGGCCGCGACCTCCGAGGGCACCCCTTCAAGGACGAGGCAGAACGCCCCGGCGTCGGCGATCGCGCGCGCATCCCGCAGCACGCCCTCGGCCGCATCCGCGGTGCGTCCCTGGACGCGGAAGCCGCCCATGGCATGCACCGACTGCGGCGTGAGGCCCACGTGCCCGACAACCGGTATGCCGGCCTCGACGATCTTGGCGACTGCGGGCGCGCTCCGCTCCCCGCCTTCGAGCTTGACCGACTGCGCGAACCCTTCCTGCACAAGGCGCCCGGCGGAGCGCAGCGCCTGCTCGGGGTTCACTTGGTAGGAGAGAAAGGGCATGTCTGCCACCAAATGCGCCCGTTGTAACCCGCGGCTGACGCAGGCCGTATGGTAGACCATCTGGTCGAGCGTCACCGGAAGCGTGTCGCGCTGCCCTTGGATGACCATGCCAAGGCTGTCTCCCACCAGCACCATGTCGGCGCCGCCAGCATCCACCAATCGCGCCATCGTCGCGTCGTACGCCGTGATCATGACGATACGCTGGCGATCCGCCTTCATCTTGCGCAAGACGGGGACCGTCAATCGGGACATGCGTCCTCCCACGCCTCCCGGCCCAGGATGGGTCCAGGGGTTCGTGCCCTCATAACCGAGCCTCACGGCAGCGCTTGTCATGACCAAGACGCGAGGACCTCGCACAGGCTACGCATGTCGAGACGGAGGTGCGGTGTGTGGCTGACACTGGCGCTATGGGCGTGTGTCGCGACCGACCCGGACGCTCCGGGTGAACCCTCGGAAGCACCGCTCGACCCGACAGGGATGCTCCCGAGCCGCCCCAAGCCCGCCAGCCCTGCGTTGGAGGACCCCGTTCCCGCCGGCGCACGGATTCGATGGATGCTGCACGGAGGCGGCAGCGAGGACGACGCCGTCTTCGCGGTGTTCGTCGAGGCCGCGAACTTCGGGAACATCGTCACGCTCGGTGCGCTACCGGAAGGAGATCCTGCCATCCCCGCGTGGGATCCGTACTGGCGGCGCCTGGGCGCGCGCACGGCGACCACCGTCAACACCGCGTCCCTCGCCGACGGCGATGACCCCGCGCTCGCGGCGGTGGTTCGCGAGGCCGATGCCCTCTTCCTGCGAGGGGGCGATCAGGCAGCGTACGTCGCGCAATGGTTCGGACACGCGGTCGGCGACGCCCTCGTCGAAGCCTTCGACCGCGGCGCTGTGATCGGTGGCTCGTCGGCCGGGTGTGCGATCCTCGGCGAGCGGCTCTACGATGCGTCCGCCGGTGGTGTCGCGGCTTGGGAGGTGCTGCGGAACGGCCGCGATCCGTGGCTCACGTTCACCGACAACCCAGGGTTCGGTGTGCGAGGGGTCATCACCGACACCCACGTCGGAGAACGTGGACGGCTCCCACGACTCGCGGTGTTCCTCGCGCATCAGCAGCAGGACCGCCCGGACGTCCGCTGGCAGGGCCTCGGCATCGACACCCAAACGGCCCTTTTCGTCCGCGAAGACCGCACCGGATTCGTGCGCGGCGACGGGGCGGTCACGCTCCTTCGAAGCGGCCGCGCCACCCTCACCGCCGGTCGCCCACCCGACCTCCGCGACGTCGCGCTCTGGAGCCTGCCCGAAGGCTACGCGATCCACCTCGATGCCGAGGACCCTGTGACGTCCCGACCCGCGTCGGTCATCGCCACGGCACGCGTCCCCGTGTCGCCGTTTGGAGAGACCGACCTGGATGGCGACTGGACAGGCACCAACCGGCTTGGAAGTTGGCAGATCGAACCTTGGGCGGACCCCTATGCGCTGCTGGACGGTCGCCTCCAGGTCTTGCCGGCCGACGCGGTGCTGCCCTCCGCGATCGTGGGGGCTCGCGTGTGGTCCGACGACGAAACCCTCGAGACACGGCTCGGCGGGCTTCTGTGGGGCGTCGCAGAGGGTGACGGTCGGATGGCGATCGCGATGGACGAGGGGATGTTCGCAATGTCGCTCGAACCTCGCACGCTCGCTGTGGCGCCCAACCAGGTCGCGCTCGTCGTCGACGCACGCACCGCCAGCCACCGCGGCACACGCGCGACAGGTTGGCAGGTCGGCGCCTTGGAGGGCGCGCGGCTGCACCTCGTGGGCGATGCAGAGCCCTTGGACCTGCGGTGACGGCCGGCCGCTCCGCAACGACGGCGGTCTCGGCGCAAGGTCCGACGTTGGGGAGGCATGGCCGCTACTGGATTCGAACCAGTGGCTTCCACCGTGTGAAGGTGGCACTCTCCCGCTGAGTTAAGCGGCCCACGCCTCGCTCTCTTATCGCATGCCGGCTCCGTGTCAACCCCACGCGACCGGGGTAGGTCGAGCCACGGTTAGGAGACGCGATGCGGCGCTACATCGTCATCGAGGGCCTCATCGGCGTCGGCAAGACGTCGTTGTGCCGGCTGCTGCAGGAGGCACACGGCGCCGAGCTCGTCCTCGAACCGCACGAGGACAACCCGTTCCTCGAGGCGTTCTACCGCGACCCCGCCCGCTATGCGCTGCCGGTTCAGATGTACTTCTTGCTCACCCGCTGGAAGCAGATCGATCGCATCCGGCAGCTCGGTCTGTTCCACCCGTGGGTGGTGAGCGACTACTTGTTCGAGAAAGACCGCCTGTTCGCCGAAAAGACCCTATCTTCCGACGAGTTGGAGCTGTATGACCGCTTCGCCGCGAGCCTCGGCCGCGACATGCCGACGCCAGACCTGGTGGTGGTCCTCGACGCACCGACGCCGGTCTTGTTGCGCCGGATCCGCGAACGCGGCATCGCGGGCGAAGACCGCATCCAAGCCAAGTACCTCGACGATCTCCGCGAACGCTATGAGGCCCAATGGGGGCGATGGACGCGCTCTCCCGTGCTTCGGGTCGACAACGACGCCCTCGACTACACGCGCGATCCCAGCGCGCGCGACGAAATCCTGCGGCGGATCACGCAAGCCCTCGATCAGGGGGCCCATGCCCCACCCGACGATCCCCAGGGCGGCCTGTTCCGAGGGGCGTAGCCGAGCGGCCCCCCGCCGCATGCCTAGAGCGAACCACCCGCGAAACGGGGCCCCATGCACGAATCGACCCAACGCCCGACGCTGCGACTCCTGACAGGCCTGATCGTCCTCGGGTGTGTCGGGTTGCGCTTCGCGACGCTCGGCGGCCTTGAGACCACGTTGTGGGCGATGCGTAAGGTCTACTGGGAGCCAGCTTGGTGGGAGTCGCCTTGGATGTACCCCGCGGAGTTCGTGGCCGGGTGTTTGATGGCAACGGCTTGGGTCCGGGTCGCGCAACTCCGCCCGAGCACCCCCAGCGCTACGTACCGCCGCGCCGTGTTGGCGGCCTCGGTCCTTGTGGTGCTCATGCTCGGTGCAAACACCTTGCGGCACCGGCAGCGCTTCTTCGACAGCGCGAGCCAAGGGTGGGATGCGGCGACGTTCCCCTACGAAGCCAACACGGAGCGCTACGAGGAGCGGTCGGGCGTCGGCGCGATGGCGCACATCGGTGCTGCCGGCCATCGCATCACGTACCCCGACGACGTGGAACCCAACGCGCCCCACAACGTGGTGTTCATCGGCGATTCCATGATGTTCGGGTTGTGCGTCCCCGACGACGCAGCGCTGCCTTGGCGCCTGCGCGAAGTGGCCGACCGTCTCCACCCCGGACAGTTCCGGGCGATCAACCTGGGACAGCCCGGTGCAAACATCCATTCGTACAACCGCACGATCGACTATGCGATCGATCACCTCGGCGCCGACGCGCTCGTGGTGGCGCTCCACATGCCCAACGACGGGGAGGTCATCGACGTCAACGCCGAGAAGCCGATCCTGCGGTCGTGGCCATTCGTGCTCGCTGGCTCCTTCCTCTCGCCCGACGCCGCCTACGCGATCATTCTGATCACGAGCAAGTTTGGACGTTCTGACCTCGTGATTTGGCGATCTATGATGTATGGACTCCTCGAGTTCGACGAGAAGATCCGCGCGCGGAGCATCCCAACCCTCGTGTTCGCCTACGACGTCGTGGCGCGCGGCGGCTTGTCGCACCAAGGCTTGTTCGCCCCGTACCTGCGGCAGACAGAACGGATCCTCGGCAAGAACCCGTGGGTCCGGTGGGCTGGCGTCGTGAGCGAGCCGGAAACGATCGACGGCGAAGTCACTCGCATACCCGACGACGGACACCCCACAGCAACGGGGCACGCCTGGGGCGCGACGTTCCTTCAACCCGCCTTCACAAGCTTCCTCCGTGACATCACGACGCCGCCCGGCGCCCCGGCGTCTGCGCCCCAGGAGCCCACGCCATGACCGCGCTTCTGTTGCGATGGCTCACTGTGAGTTGGCTCGCGGGCTTCGCCTTCTTCGAGTTCGCGACCTCGCTCATGGCGGCCATCTGGGTGCCGCATGCCGGCGGTGCGGACGCGCAGTGGCTCTGGCTTTCGCGTGGATTCGGCTATGCCTTCGCGGCCGACGGCTTGGTCCAACGCCAGCCTGCCGCTTATCCGCTGGCGATGGTGCTCTTCGCAGCCGTCGCGAAGATCCACAACACGCCGGTCGCGCTCCTCAACGACTACGACGTTGGCCGCCTGTACGTCGCATGGGTCGGCCTCGTCCTGGTCGTTCTTCTCGCCCTCGCCGACGCAGTCGCCTGGTGGCAACAGCGCGGCCGAACCCAATGAGCGGCAAGCGCTAAAGCCCCAGCAGACGTTCCACTTCGGCGCCGAACACCTCCGCCATCACGCCGTAGCCGTCGGTGTTGCAATGGCAGCGGTCCGCCGAGAGGTACTGCTCGCGTCGCTCGAACCGGGCGTCGTACACCGGCCGGAAGTCGATGTAAGAGACCCCTTCCTCCGCGGC
This sequence comes from Pseudomonadota bacterium, assembly GCA_046051915.1. Classification (GTDB taxonomy): domain Bacteria; phylum Myxococcota_A; class UBA796; order UBA796; genus JBEIFN01. The sequence continues at coordinate 1,637 of JBJONI010000408.1, read as the reverse complement.
GACTTCGGCGGCCACTTCATACGCCGCGTCGGGGTACGAGCCGAGGATCACCTCCGCGCCGTAGTCGCGGGCCAGCCGCACGGTGCGCCGAAGATCGTTGCGAAGACCCTCCATCACCAGATGGCGGACGGGATCCTCGTCGCCGGCCTCCGGAACCTCGGCCGCGTGGGGCTTGAGCGTGAGGAGGTACCGATGGAGCGGGTTCTCCTCAATGCCGGGCACATCGCCCACCACGTCGAGCGTCCGCCAGATCTGGCGACGCTCCTGCAGATGGCGCGTCAACGCGCCGTACAGCTTGTGGGACAACGGCCATTGCACCAACCCCGCGCGCCACGTCGCCACGGCTTCCTCGTCGCGCATCTCCTGCGCGTAGGCGTGGCCGAGCGTAAAGTAGACCTCCCCGTCCACCGGAGGAAGCTTCAAGGACGTTTCGAGGGCCACGATCGCGGGCGCATTCTGCTTGCGTCGCATGTACGCCGTCGCAAGACCGTACCAGCCGGCCCCGAAGTTCGGGGCGCCCGCCGTCACCTTCTCAAACTCCGTGATCGCGACGTCGTACCTACCCTCTTCCTTGGCGCGGTTCGCGGCGACCCAAGCCTCGGCGACGTCAGCGGGCGGCGTCGGGATGGTGTCGGCCTCCGTCGGGTACCCGATGACCTCCCGCGTGTCGGTCAGGTGGTTGGCTGCACGCTGAAGCTCGGCATCGCCGCCGACGAAGCCATGGTCGCTGCCCGATGCTTCGTGGAAGGTCCCGTGCCGCCAGCCGACGGCCGCGACGCGTAGGAACTTGTAGACCCGGCTGTGAAGGAGCGCTGCGTCCACGCGCGTCCAGATCGACGGCGCCCCACCGCCATCCCCGAGGCGAATCGAGTTCCAATTGTTGTTCTCCCCGACGATCACCAGCACCGCATCGGGGCGGTATTGCCGAAGGTGCCCTTCGAGCTCGTCGGCGAGCAGCGCGCTGTTGAGTCCTGGCACACCCGCGTTGACCGCGCGGACCGTGCCAGGGCCATGCGCCTCGTTGAGCATCGCTTCGAGCTGCTCCGGGTACGACGCTCCGCCGATGCCGTACGTGAACGAGTCCCCCTCACAAAGAAGGGTCACCTTGGCGTCGCCGGCGGCCTGCTGTCGCAACGCGAGCACGTGGCCCAAGCCTCGAAGGGTCACCTCGGCGACCCCCACGGTGAGCACCGTCCCCACGGCCATCGCGACGATGCGCTCTCGCGCCGCCTGACTGATCCACGCCGCCATCGCGCCCTCTCCGGACGGACCTTAGCATGCCCCTCGGGCCGCAGCCGGGTCGCGCACGCCACACCATGTCGTCACACCGGGTTGCATCCGCTCGCGCCGAGGCTCCGCGCACGCCAAGACCCTGCATGGGAGGGAGGATGTCGACGTACCTACTGCTGCGTACAGCCAAAACCCTGGCGCTGCTCGCCCTTACAGGCGGCGTCACGGTCAGCGTCTCGCACCCGGACGCCGCCGCCCGTCGCCGCGCCGTCGATCGGCTGGCGCTGCCTGGTCTCCTCGGTATCTGGACGACGGGCTACGGCCTGAGCAAGATCACGGAGCGCAGCCTCGGCAGCCCCGCGATCGTGGTCGCGATGCTCGCCTCCTGGGTCGCCCTCGTCCTCCTC